>JASHRG010000012.1 GCA_030037495.1 Microcaldota archaeon
AAATCCCACTACCTTGCCCAGGACGAGTACTATCTGCAGCATGTGCTTAGCCTTATGAGGCATGATGTTAACGAGTACTACAAGCCAAACAACATATACAGCAAGTTCGAGCTCCTCTCATACCAGGACTTCAACGAGCGCATGCTTGCTTACCTTTCTAGGATCCGTGGCAGGCCAGAAAGCGCTGTGATGAACACAGGAATGGGTAGGATCCTTGACTCCATACTGCACGCATATGAAAAAATCAAGGGCAAGAAGCCTGGAGACGAGTTGAGCGCCACCGATTACTACCTTCACACACTATCCAGGAACCTTGGATTTGCATTCAAGGCGAAAAGCTTCAGGGGCATATTCGGAGCATTCAGGTATTCTGGCGCGTACGCAAGGCACATAAGGAAGCTAAAGAGCGAGCCAGACCATGAGGACGCGTTCGTGATCTCAAGGCTCATAAGCAGGTACGGCTTCAATGGCCTTTTGCACCTTGACAAGGAGAAGGTGATAAAAAGGCTTAACGAAGAGTATGGCGACAACAGGAGGGGCCTGGAGGGCCTGGCTCTGCTGGCCTACCTGCTGCAAAAGAGCTACGCTGAACGAAAGAGGAGAGGTGCTGTTAAATGAAGAGACTCACAATAATAACAAACACGCTTACAAGCTTTGGCGGAGGCGAGAAGTGGGCGCTGGAGGTGGCGACAAGGCTGAAGCACAACTTTGACATAATGATACTTAGCCCCACCGCAAGGAAATCCCTTGAAAGGAGAAGCGCCGGTGAGATATCCAGTATTTATGATACTGATGGCATAAAAATAGAGAGCATAGACTCATCAGGAATAGGATCTTCGGCATTCGGCTCAGACAAATTCCTGATGGTGTTCCCAAAACTGCGGGGAATGAAGAGGCTTGCCAGCGCTATAAGCGCCTCAGACACTATCTACATGCTCAGTTTCAACCCATTCCTATTGTCATTCGCGGTTGCGATGTCAAGGGTGTACAACAAGAAGCTTATTCTTGGGATACACAATCCAACGTTCTATAAGCTCTTTGACAAGTCATATGGGATAAAGCAGAAAACGAAGAGTGGGCTTATGGTCTCTGTGTTAAAGCAGGTGAAGTACTTCCATGTGCTCACTGAAGAAGACAAAAACCTAGTCCAGTCAAGGTTCCCGGAGGCACACGTCTATCACATCCCCTTGTTCATATACCAGAAGCCAAGGATAGAGACAAACACAAAGCAGTTCATTGTTGTTATGGTTGGCAACCTCGAGATCAGCCAGAAGGGCATAGACATACTTGCAAAGGTAGTTGAGGCAACTCTTTCAAAGAACAAAAACATAGTATTTCACATTGTAGGTAAGGGAGGAAAGGGCGAGCAGATAGTAGAGAAGTTAATGGAAAGGTACAAGGACAATTTCAGATGGCTGGGCTTCGCGAGCGACGATGAGCTGGACAGGGAGCGCAGAGCAGCCAGCCTGGCAATATCAACATCGAGATATGAGACTTTTCCGGCAGTGCTGATGGACGCAAGCAGCTACGGCCTTCCGATCGTCTCTTTCAAGATAAAAGGCGCAACAACGGTTGTAAAGGAGAAATACCAGGGAACGCTGATAAGGCCCTTTGATATAAAAGCCTTCTCAAGCTCAATACTAAGCGCTTATGAAACCTGGAAGAGGTCAGGGGCTTCATACAGGAAGCTGAAGAAAAGGATCTCCGACAGGGCGATGACAAGATTCGGGGAGAAACCGGTCATCAAGGAGCTGGCAAAGATTATGGAGTGATGCGTGGGACTATGATAACAAGGCTCAAGGCACAGCTCAGGTTCTACAGAACGTACATACACCCGGTTGTAAGGAGCAAGAGTAGTATAATGAGCTTCCTTGTGACAGGCAAGGAAACCGACGTAACCTTTTACAACGGACTTAAGCTTCACTTCATAAAGGGAGACCAGGGCTGCATAGTGAAACTGGCGCGCGCGCTCTACTTCTTCAAAATATATGGAATCGAGACAACTGTTTACAGGAACGACCTGATAGTGGAGCTACCATCTAAGGAGAAGATAAGCATAGACCTCAACAGGTTCACAAAGGAGGAGCTGGCAAACCTTCTACAAATAATCTACTACTGCATAAGATTCGACACCCCTGTAAGCGCATCATACACGGATGTAAACAAGAATGTCTATCCCTCGGTGTACTTTGACACGGAGAGCAAGCTGCTGGTGATAGGCAACGGAATAAGGTTCCACCTTGCGCTCATAGACCCATGGATAATAGTCGAGACATTCATACTGAGAATACACGACAAGTTCATGGATTCAAAGAAAGTAAAAACCGTGCTAGATGCCGGCGCAGCTTTCGGAGACACCGCGCTGTTCTTCTCAAGCAAGGGCCACACGGTATACTCTATAGAGCCCATTGCATCAAACTTCGACGCCCTGCTTAAGAATGTTGAGCTGAATCCGGATCTCAAGGACAACATACACCCGCTCCACGCGGCAATAGGCAGGGATGGCTCCCTTGAGTTCAAATATGAGAGCACAATAGTTGACGGTGGTGCAACCGCATATCTAAATCATCTTACTTCTGACAAAACCGAGACTGTGAGGTCATATTCTATAAGCACACTCTGCTCTGAGATGAAGATAAAGGGCATTGACTACCTGAAGATGGACTGCAAAGGAGCCGAGTTCGACCTCAAGAAGGAGGACCTTGACAAGGTAAAGTACTACCTAAAGCTAGAATATTCGGCAAGGCACAGGGGTCAGCTGCTCTCGCTGCTCAAGCTTCTCCATGGCTCTGGCTTTGAATGCAGCATAGTGAAGAACAGTCCCGACGACGAGACATCGATACACGTGAATGGGACCATATACGCGATCAGGAAGATGTGATTATCCATTTCCGTATGTTGCCCTTATAACTTTTATAGAATCGTCTAGTATGGAATCGAGGCTGCGCTTGGGCTTCCAGCCAAGTATCCTCTGTGCCTTCTCTGTGTTTGTTTTTCTGAACCTCACGTCATTATCGGGAGCAGGCAGGTGCTTTAACCCAGGGAATGGAATGCTAGGGTTGACTCTGGCCCAGATTCTCTGCGCCAGCTCCTCAACAGTGCAGGACTCGCTTCCGCATATGTTGAAATCCTCGTTCTTTACGTTCTTTTTCACGATCAGTGCCATCGCGTCAGCAAAATCTTCCACATGGGTATATGTCCTGAGCTGCTTTCCGTCTCCCATTATCTCAATAGGGGACTGCCTCTTTATCGCCCTGTAAACCAAGTCCGGTATGACATGGGCTATGCCAAACATGAGCTTCTGGTTCTCCACCCTTGGAAGCTCGCCTCCGCCAACAACATTAAATGGCCTAACTATCACATAATTGAGGCCGAACTCCTGGTGCGCCCCTCTTACTATATACTCACCGAAAAGCTTCTGCAAGCTGTATGTTATCTTTGGAATCTGCTGCTCGTAGAGGTCGCTCTCCACTATCTCGTTCTTCGCCCTCTCAAACACGAGCGAGGAAGAAAAATAGACAACTGTTGATTTCGGAGAGCCCGCCCTGATAGCCTCTATGGCCCCGATTATTATCTCGGTGTTGTTCTTTGCTATCTGGTATGGGACCTTGTTAAGGTAGCCTATGCCGCCTATTAGCGCAGCCAGCACAAATACGTAGTCATAGCCCCTGGCGTCATCTGGCGTCATTTCCCTTACATCTTTCTTGATGAGCTTGAATTTAGGGTTTTTGAAGAAGTCATATTCTACACTCCCATACTTTGAGAAATTGTCGATAGACGTAACCGTGTTGCCGTCATCAAGCAGTTTCCTTGTTATATAAGAGCCGATAAAGCCGGTTCCCCCTAAGATGAGTATCTTTGCCATTTTTCCATCCGCCATCGTGTATAGAATGTATATTAACCTTGTTGTTATAAATAGATTATAGCCTCGCTTTTTAAGGTAATTTCGTGCGAATTGGCATAGATGGAAGAATATTTATCAAGCCGGGCAGCGGCATGGTGAGGTACTCCTTTGAGCTTACACAGAGCCTGCTTAGCTTTGCACCGGAAAACGAGTACATAGTATATGTTTACAAGAATGCGAGCCACAAGGAGAAAATAAACTTCAAGGGCAACTACAAGATCAGAGAGGTTTCCCTGCCTCCGATCCTGTGGAGGACGCCTCTGTTTACAAAGATACTTGACAGGGACAAGCTTGATGTTTATCATTCGATGCACTACATAGTCCCTTTCGTCCCAAAGCAGATGAGAAAAACTGCAATACTATGCACCTGCCATGGCATGTTCGTTAAGTATCCAAACCTGAAGGAGAAGTTTTATTGGGGCGTTAACTACTGGGCATCAGCAAAGTTCTCAGACAGGATAATCACTGTGTCGGACCAGATGCAGAAGGAGATGCATGAAAGATATGGAACTCCGTTTGAGAAAATGGACTCTGGTTATCTCGGCATAAACGAAAATCTAAGGGTCATCACAGCAAAGGAAAAGGCCGAGTTCATGCAAAGGCTCGGCAAGAAGTATGGGCTTGGCAACAGCGGTTTTGTCTCGTACCTTGGCGCAGGTATGGCCCCGAACAAGAATGTCATAACGATTATAAGGGCATGGAAGATACTAAGGGAAAAATATAACTTCAAGCTCCCGATAATAATAACACGGGTAAAGATTGAGAAGCTCAAGCCTGAGATAGAGGCAAATGGACTAAAACCCGGAATTGACGTAATAGGGGTGGAATGGCTTGATGAAGAGGATGTGCTTCCGCTCTATGGCTGCGCAGACATAAACGTCTATGCATCTGTTTACGAGGGAGCAGGCTGGCCTGTTATAGAAGCTATGGCGTGTGGCACTCCAGTCATAATTTCAAATGCATCTGCAATGCCAGAGGTTGCCGGAGGTGCAGCGCTCATGGTTGAAAAGCCAATGGACCCTGAGGAGTGGGCGCAAAAGATTTACACACTGCATACTGACAAGGCGCTAAGAGAAAAGCTGATCAGGCTTGGAATCGAGCGGGCAAAGAAGTTCAACTGGGAAGAAGTTGCAAAGAGAGTGATAATAATATACCAAAAAGAGGTAAGGCACTAAAGAGTTAGCTTATATTTCTTGCTGTAAAAATGAATGTGATGCTATGGGATTCGAATACGATGTTTGCATAGTAGGCGGACTCGGCCACGTTGGGCTGCCACTCTCGATAATGTTCGCCAGTAAGGGATTGAAGGTGTGCGCTTACGACATTTCAGAGGAGGCGTACAAGACCGTATCTGCAGGGAAATTGCCGTTCATGGAGTTCGACGCCGACCACATGCTTGCGCGCGTGCTAGGCGACGGGACGCTAAGGCTGTCAATGGAACCCGAATCCATCTCAAAGGCAAGGAACGTAATAATAACAATCGGGACCCCGATAGACGAGCACCTGAACCCAGAGCCAGCAGTTGAGAAGATGATTGAGAAGCTCTACGAGTATTTCGTAGATGGGCAACTCGTGATACTTAGAAGCACAGTTTATCCAGGAACAACGGAAAGGATGGCGAGAGTGCTGCAAAGAAAGGGAAAGAAGGTTGATGTAGCGTTCTGCCCTGAGAGGATAGTGCAAGGATACGGGGTCAAGGAACTGCAGGAACTGCCGCACATAGTCTCCGCAGTGAGCCCATCGGGCGTGGAGAGAGCCAAAGAGCTGTTCAAGCATCTTAACAATGACATAGTGGTCCTTGAGCCGATGGAAGCTGAGCTGTCAAAGCTCTATGCAAACGCATGGAGGTATGTCACATTTGCTGCCGCAAACCAGTTCTTCATCATAGCAGAAGACGCCGGGCTTGACTTCTACAAAATATACAACGCCATGACGCACAATTACCCAAGGTTCAAGGGTCTCCCGACCGCGGGTTTCGCGTCAGGGCCCTGCCTTTTCAAGGACACCGTGCACCTTAATGCTTTTTCAAAGCACGATTTCCACATGGGCAGCGCAGCCCTGCTTGTGAACGAGGGACTGCCGTCTTATATCGTGGATAAGCTGAAAAAGAGGCACGAACTGAAGAACAAGAACGTGTGCATACTTGGAATGGCGTTCAAGGCCAATATTGATGACAAAAGGGATTCGCTTTCGTACGAGATCCTGAAAATACTGAAATATGACGCAAAAGAAGTCTACTGCACCGATCCGTATGTAAAGGACGAGAACCTTGTAAGCATGGACAAGGCGATAAAGGAATCAGACATAATAATCCTGGGCGTGCCGCACAAGGAATATAAGGCACTGAAATTCCCGAAAGGCAAGACCGTGATAGACATCTGGAATTTCTTCGGCAACGGATGCCTGCTTTAATCCATTATGTACGGCTTGGGCAGCGGTATTATAAATTTCCCCCTGAATCCCTTCTCCCTCAGCTTTGGGGTCAGCTCATCCGCTATGTGCCATGATAGGACGAGTGCGTATTCGGGCTGCTTCTCGTAAAGTTCGGATTCATCAACAACTGGGATAAGCGTCCCTGGCACGTATTTCCCTATCTTGTGCGATCCCTTTATCTCGACTATTTTGTCTATTATGCCGTCATCGAGTCCCACGTAGTTTATCAGGGTGCTAGCGCGCGACGGCGCGCTTATCCCATAGACATGCCCACCCCTTTTCTTAATCCTGCTGAGCAGCGCCTGCAGCCCCAGCTTCGACAGCACCACGCGTCTCTTGAATTCCAGAAAGTTATCCTTGCCTATCGTGAGCCTCTTCTCTTTTTTAAGCAGGGCTGCAACGCTTTTCCTGGCCTTGAATGCACCCTTCTTTGCTGCATACACCCTGATTGAGCCGCCGTGCGTCGGTATCTGCTTGGCGTGTATCACCTCAAATCCGTGCATTTCAAGCAGGTACTTTATGCTGTGCAGTGAGTAATGCCTCAGATGCTCATGGTATATGGTATCGTACTGCAGTTTCTGTATCAGCGGAAGCAGGTAGTGCGACTCCGATATGAAAAGGCCATCGCCTTCCAGAAGCTCGAATATGGCATCGGTAAGATCGTTTATGTTTTCCATGTGCGCGAAGACGTTCGTGGCAGTTATAACTTTAGCCTTTCCGTACTTTGCCTCTATTTCTCCCGCAAGCTTTCTTGTGAAGTAGTCTATTATTGTGGGGATCCCGCGTCCTATTGCAATTTTCCCGATTTCTTCTGGGGTAACGCCAAGCACCCTGTGGCTGTCCTTGAAGTTGCTGAGCAGGTTCCCGTCGTTTGAGCCTATATCTATTATAAGGTCATCTTTTTTCAGGTCGATTATAGTCTTGCACTCATTATAGAGCTCAGCGAAATTATCCCTCAGTATCTTTGTAGTGCTGCTTGTGTATGGGTAGCTGCTTGGAAATATTACCTTTGGATCAACTATCAGGCCAAGCTGGACGAGGTGGCACCTATTGCAATAGAGCCACTGTGCCGGATAGCTGGGCTGCTCATGAGGCATCTCCCCTATCGGAATAAAATCGTTAACCGGAGGCAAGTAGCCCAGAAAGAGCACTGGTTCTAAATCAGTATTGTCGCAGATCTGGCACCTTTTGACTACAACGCTAGAGCCTTTCCCAAACGCCAACTCCGTCTTTTCCATACTGCGCCCCACAAAACTGCTAAGTTATTAATGAGATAATAGTTTAATAAATCTATTGAAATGATAGATAGGGATTGCATGGAAAAGATATTGGTCATAGGCGCAAGTGGCCTGCTCGGAAACGCCATGATGAGGGAGTATTCGCAGAATTACGAAGTACATGGCACATACAAATCCCATAATGTAGACAGGAAGAACATGCACCAGCTTGACGTGCTCCAAAAGGCGGCTGTTGGCTCCTTGCTGGAAAGGCTAAAGCCTGATCTTGTAATAGACACTCACGGAATAACAAGCGTGGACTACTGCGAAACAAACAAGGAGGAGGCAACCATGATAAATGTAGAGGGCACAAGGAACATAGCCGATTCTGTGAAACTCGCAGGCTGCAGGCTGGTATACATCTCAACTGACGGAGTATTTGATGGGGAGAAGAAAACGCCGTACGTTGAGGAAGACAAGCCAAACCCAGTCAACCACTACGGTGTCACAAAGCTGATGGCGGAACGGATAGTTGCGCAGCAAGAGCGCCACGTTATAGCAAGGACATCCACCCTGTTCGGACGCGGCGGCACAAGGAAAACGCCCACCTTTGTGGGCTGGGTGATATCGCAATTAAGTGAAAATCAGGAAATACAGGTGGTAACAGATCAGCATCACAACCCAACATACGTCGACTATCTCGCTCAGGTGATTGGAAAGCTCTTTGAGAAGAACGCAAATGGGGTATTCCACACGGCAGGCGGCACAACGATAAGCAGGTTTGACCTCGCGCTAAAAATAGCTGACACATTCGAGCTTGATAGTAACCTTATAAAGCCGATTACCACTTCAGAGCTGAAGCAGAAAGCAAGAAGGCCCCTGAGGCTTGGCCTAGACATATCTAAAGCTGAGAGGGCTACTTCCATAAAGGGCATGAGCATAGACGAGGAGCTGAGGCAGTTTAAAAATGCGCCAAGCAACGCTTAAATATCATACAAATAAATGGCTACTGGCATGATTACATGGTAGGCACAAAAGAGATGCAGCTCTCTTCTAGGGCTAAGAAATCAGTGCCGGAAAGCAGGATGCCGGCTGAAAACTTTGGAAGAATAGAGGAGCTGACCAAGGGCCAGGCCGGGATACTTTTCCATTCAAAGGTATTTGACATAGTCAGGGTGCCGTTTGAGAATGCTGAAGGAAAGATCGACATTTTTGACATAGTTGATCAGCTGCATGGCACAAGGGTCTTGATAGTTGTAAGAGACCAGCGCGGCCAGAAAAGGATTGCTTTTCCAGAACAGGACAGGCAAAAGGACATAAACTCTGAGACAGGTACGTGGGGAAGGCGCTCGGTGGAGCTCCCGGGCGGCGCTGTAGAAAGGCAGACAAGCGGGGGAACCATCAAGGAAGAAAACATACTGGCAAACGTATTCAGGGAGATACTTCAAGAAGTAGGCGTCAGGGCTGTGAGCGCCAGGCCGCTCTATCGTGAAAGGGAATCTGGGGTATCAATGGATCCTGGACTGGGTCCTGGAAAAGTCTACTATTTTGTTGTCGAAGGCGGCACAGTTGAAATTGACGAAAACAACGAGGCGGTTGCATTAAAGAACAAGCCGGAGAGGACAGAGGGGAAAATCACGGTCAAGTTCTATACGCTGCCAGATGCATATGTGCAGGCGCGAAGGAGCCTTAACGCGCTTTCAATGCCACCCGCGCTCGACTATATACTTGGGGAGGCGCTTGAGGACTCGGCATTGAGGGACAGGCTCAGGGCCATAAGGAGATAAAAGCCTTCTCATCTAATTTACACTGTATTTTGCAATGTTAACGTGAGCAAATGAGGGTTGCGCTTATAGGTGTCAAGGGCGGCATGGGCGGTGCGCTCAGGTCTT
>JASHRG010000003.1 GCA_030037495.1 Microcaldota archaeon
TTTTAACATTGTAATAATGGTCTACGGTAATCTCCCCTGGTCCATCGCCATCGTCCGCTGGGCTAAATGTTCTTTTTGTAAACTTCGCAAGTGTCTTTAGGTATATTGCACGAACCTTCCGACCACAATATTTACAAGTCGTTTCCATTATATTCAATTAAATAAAACAGCATAAACTTAAAATACCTCCAAGCCCAAGCCACGCCACCCCATATCACGCTCAAACTTACTTAGATTCCTCTCCGGACCCCTCCCCTTGCCCAGTGGAGAATAAAGACACCTTGTCGAGGGAGAGAAGGGACCCCACAGGGTTGGGTGTGTATTTAGAGTGTGGAGATTCGGCGCTAGGGCTTAAAGCTTTACTTCGCAGAAGCTAGCAATAGGGAACCGCCTGGTGTGTTTATCTTAACTGGAAAACCATGGGTTCCCGCTATGAGGTGAAACTCGTTCGCTATCCCAAGCTGTTTGCATAGGTCTCGTATAAAGTGGCCAGAGCCGACTAGATGGTCCATTAGCTCTGACTCCAAAGCACCACGCCTTATCGGGTCTTTACCTAAAGAGGGTAACTTCTCAATGGCTACACCTGCATCGATGTCGCTCGTGGTCTTTAATGGTTGTGCTTTCATTCTGCCCTGCTCATCAATCTCGAAGTGTGTTCTTCCACCTATCATGTAAAACCTGATCTCGCCTGGCTCATGACCTATGCTCAGCAAGAAGCTGCGTGATTCTTCCGCTATTGCCTGTGTAGCCTCAAGCAGTCTTTCATATATCCTTTCGAACTTAACTCTGGTTTCTGCGATCTCTGGGTTCGTGTTCTGACGAAGCAAGAAGCTAAGTAGCTCTAGATTTGACCTTGCTATGTCCTCAGTGCTAGGCCTTATAGGAACGGCTTGCAGAAGTCGGCCTCTCAAATCCAGTCCATGTTGAGCCAAGGCTATTCTTGAAGTCTGGGCTTCATTTCTCGTTTCCACTGCCATAATTATATTTCGCCTTTTCAGATACTTACGTATTCTTCCTATATTTACGTATTTCTAGCCAGTGTGACAGGAGTACGGATTTAGTAATAGCCCCTCTCCCACCCAAACCCCCTGGTTTGGGTCGTCCCGGGGGTCTGGGAGGGGTTTATTATCTCCTTTTGTATACCTTCTTCCTATGTCCAATATCCAGAACCATTATCAAGCTAGCCTTTTCGTCAATATCGACTATAGCTCTGTAGTCTCCGGCTCTGAGGCTAAGGTATTTTATCCCTGTTAGCCCTTTAACAAAGGCCCTTGGGTTCTGAGCTGCTTTATCGAGCCTCTTTAGTATCTGGGCTTGGATCGTCTTGTCTAGCGAATAGAAAGCTTTCTCTGCTAGCTCAGAAAAAATGATTTTATAGCTCATTTGAATCCGGCTTTTCGTTTTACCTGTTCTAGGCTTACGTACTTGCCAGCGCGTATCTCCTTTAGCGACTGCTCTATATGCTTAAGAGTTTCGGGACTTAGCTCCTCATCCTCGGTCTCTGTCACTATCAGGCGTTCGATTACATCGTTATAGCTTTCCCTGGGATGCAGCTTCAGCACATCTAACTCCCTCTTTACCCGCTTATTTACTTGGATGGTTGTCTCTTGACTGTCCATAGTTATTATAACTACTTATAAGTATTTATAGCTTTCTACGAACTAAGCGCCCATCCCCACGTGCCCTCCCGGCGCCTCCCATCCTGGGTCTGGAGGGGGTTGGGGGTTAGGGCGTGGAGGAGCCAAGTAATATATAATTTTGGGATAAACCTATAATGGGGATGTAATGGCAGTAAGAGCAACGACAGCACAAAATTTAGCAGATCTGAGCGAAGCAAGAGATAGGACTTTCAAAGCCGATAGAATGGTAGCTAATAGTGT
This sequence comes from Microcaldota archaeon, assembly GCA_030037495.1. Taxonomy (GTDB): domain Archaea; phylum Micrarchaeota; class Micrarchaeia; order Micrarchaeales; family Micrarchaeaceae; genus JAJZYD01. The sequence continues at coordinate 1,881 of JASHRG010000003.1, forward strand.
TAGGGATACTATTTTTGCAGCTGGTCTTCGTAAGTTTGCAGCGCGGATTTTCGAGGAGAAGGGTGATGTTGTGGCTGCAAGGCAGCAATGGGATAAGATAGCAAATGAGGGTAAGAGCGCCCTAGTTGTATACGCCGCCGACCTCCATCAGCGTGTTGATGAGCGCGGTTCAATGCCGTACACGTTAAGATTTGACCAAGAGATACTTACTTATGCTCAAGCCGCTGCGAAATGCGCAGAACAGATATTGAGGCAAGGGAAGCGTTGGCCAGGCTAGCGGCTACGCCACCGGCACCACCACAGCCAAGATCTGGCTAACCTAGGAGGGCGTCCCGGGGGCCCGGAGGGATTTGAACTAGTTAGTAACACTTAGTATTACTTAGTGGCACTTAGAAAGGCTTATATATCTAGTTAGTTAGTATATTAGCGATGGGTAAAACCTAAAGACCAGTGCACCTTGAGATGCACGTTTTAGTGTCTTTAGGTACTGTCACTTTCTTCCTCATTCTTCCATACGTGCGATGAATGTTGATCTATTTTTAGCATATCTATAAATTCAGAATTACCTCGTTCGAATTTCTGAAAACAAGCCCAAGCGATCATGTCAACAAACTGTAATCCGGACCAAGCATGAGAATAACTATGACTTATTTTCAAATCATCTATACATTCATTTACAACTTTTAGTCTCTTCGAGAAATAAGCATTGAAATCATCTCTTAGGAATTGTTTTCCTTTAGATTTGTCAATTTTAATATCTAGTTTAACTTTTTTCTTAGTTTTAAGGTTAATTATATCAGCTAACTTTCCTGCAACAAAGTTGTATTGCTTATTCTTATTTTCTTTTAGAAATTTGCTATACACATCAGACTTTTTTAGAATGATATAATAAGCGGTTGCTCCTTCAATTTTGTTTAAGGATGTAAGTACATATTTTCTTAGTTCATCTGATGAAGAATTAGCTTTAATCTCCATTGCTCCACTAAGCTCTTTATTGAACTTGTACCTGCGCACATTTTTGATTAATCTATCTAAAGCCCTGGGATCGTCAACAATTAAAGCAACCAGAATCAAATATTTGCTCCCTTTCAAGCCCATGTCTCCGCTTTCGTCTATGTACATATACTTAAAAATTGGCATCTAAAACATCGGTGACATTGGAGCCTAAAGCTATTTTTGCTTTGAAGCTATTTAAGTCTTCATTAGGAGTAGGCCCTGAGCTAGCCCCCTCTCTCCTCCCGCGCCCTCCCGGCGCCCATCTCTAGCTCCCCTGCCCTCCTCTGGCTTAAGGCTTTAAGGCTTGGGAGGTAAGCTTAGGCTATGAAAAGACAAGCGCTAGATTCCTTAGTTGAATTCATTACGATAACAAATAAGGTTAAAGCTACTAGAAGGACTGACTGGGTAATTAGAAAGCTTCCAATTTACGAGCATATTGGTGATCATTGCTTTAGCACTGCTCTGCTGTCGTACCTGCTTGGAAAGAAGAAGGGCCTTGATTCTGATAGGTGCATGGCTATGGCTCTTATCCACGATATTCATGAAGCGATAACTGGGGATATAGCTACAAGGCACAAGGAAAGCGATCAGGCTGTATCAAATCATAGAAAAAAGGAGCTAGAGGATAGGGACACAAAGAAACTCCTTTCTTATCTTAAGCAAAAGGACAGAAAGCCAATGCTTGATTTATGGAATGAGTTAAAAGAAGGGAAAACCAAGGAAGCCCAGCTTGTAAACCAAGTCGATAAATTGGATTATATACTAGAGCTGTATGCTCATGCTCCGTATACTAAGAAACAGAAGAGCTTAGCCAGAGAATTCTTCCTTACTGCAGAGCCAAGAATCAAGGACAGGGACCTACGTTACATCTATGCCAAGGTAAAAGAGAAGGTGCTCTAGCCTCTCTCTCCCCCCGCGCCCCCAGGGCGCCCAGGCCCCGGGGTGGGTTGGGCTTAATTAAGCTTAAGAGCTTGAGCTTAGAAGCTTAGGCTATGGCAAATAAACCTAGACACAAAGTAACTCTTACAAAAGAAAAAGAGACCCTACTTATCACCCTCCAGGCCAAGGCACTTGATTATATCTCTAAAAACTCAATCTTGAAGGACAGAAAAGCGTATGAGATATTCAGAACTCTTGATTATGATTTCAGCAAACTGCGTTCAGATGACGATGATAGAGTCGGATCTGTGAGGGCAAAACAGGTGGATGATTGGGTTGAAGAATTCATCAGTGCAAACAGGAACGCGGTAGTCTTATATTTGGGTTGTGGCCTTGACACAAGGATTGCAAGGGTAAGACCTCCCTTAACGGTCACATGGTTTGATATAGACTACCCGGAAGTCATAAAGCTACGCAAGGAGTTCTTCAAAGAGGGATCCAACTACAGGATGATTTCCTCATCTATAACAAACCCAAAATGGCTTGTAAAAATCCCAAAGAATAGACCAGTGATGATAGTTGCTGAGGGAGTGTTCGAGTATCTCTCTGAAAAGGACATCAAAAATCTGCTAAACAGGCTTACTTCTAATTTTTCAGCAGGAAGAATCGCATTTGACGCACTGAGCAAAGATGTGATAAAATTTGCAAAGAAAGAGCTCAAGAAGCAAACCGGAGCAACGCATAGGTGGGGTATAAACAGTATAAGCGATGTGGACAAACTGAACCCGAAACTTAAAAGGTTGCAGGCTTTGTCGCTTTTTGAATCGAAATACATGAGCAAACTTCCGCCAAAAGTGCGAAAGGCGTATCTAACTGCAGCGAAGAGCCCTCCGTATAAAGATGCAATGCGGTTGTTGCTTTACGGATTTTAGCTTGGTGAGAGTATGGCAAGACATTTAGGAATCACGATAGTCGCAATCTTAATGGTGCTATTTGGCATAGCAGAAATCGCCACTGGATTTACTCACAACTTTGTTGGTATAATTAACACTACCCAAAGCTCTGCTTCCACTTACGGTGCTGCGATAGTAGGTGCCGTGTATGCTATAGGTGGACTGTTATTGCTGCCTATGAAAAAACGATTGGCAAGAGTGTCGCTTTTCTGCTTAGGGATTGTAGTCGTTGGCAGAGTGTATCTGGTTCTAACTGGCCTGTATCCATTTACTACTGCATTGCAGATAGGGTCCATAGTTGTTGGCACGCTGATCGCACTGATATTCATGGTTTATATCGGCTTAGTGAAATGGGGCTCTTTCCAACCTTAGCCCCTCCCTCCCCAGCCACAGGCCCGGAGGTCTTAGAGGTTAGAGTTTCTTTGCTACGCAAAATACCCTGTGCAGCCTGTTGACTCTTGAGCCTGGAAACCATCTTCCTTCCACCAACTAATAGTCAAGAACGCCCTTTATGAAGCCATAAGCTGCGCCTATGGCAAGTGAGGGTATCAAAAAGGCTTCAAACCAGTTAAGCCCGGAGTTTCCTATTGGCAACAGCGTGTTAAAGTGCCAGCCAACAGCTTTCGCCTCTTTATACACGCCAAATACTGCTCCAGCTACTGCACCGCCAATAAGAGTGAGAGTGCCATTCTTTCCGGTTTCCCAGAGCACGTTTCCTGGAGTAGGACCTTTGAGGCAGAAAAGTCCAGCGGTAAAGCCGTAAGCTGCGCCTGCTATGGCAAACGGCAGCCATACAATCTCGGCAAGATGGACGCCGCTATCCCATATCAAGGAAAGGTTGTTCAGATGAACACCGCCATCAGTGTATATCCTATAGCCAACGCCAGCCAGCCATGCAGCAAGAGTTCCGCCTACTGATGTTGTAACAGTGTTTTTCCCTGTCTTAAACATAACGCTTCCAGGGCTTCCCCACTTCCTGCTTGGTTTTCCAGTGCTTTCGCCAGTTGTATGCGTTGTCGTCTCTGCAGCAGAAGCGCTTGCAGGAGCAGTAGACTCATTCGCCACACCAAGATGTAGGAATGACCTTAGCCTGCTCCCTGCCGTTGCAGGTGCATCAATTCCGCCTGTTGCTACTCTTGCTCTTCGCGAAGCAGATATTTCAGCTGTTGCCATAAACTCACTAATGTAAAAACTTGGGTTACAAGCGCAACCCCTTTACCACTCCATATATCATTCCGATTATTGCGCCAGGAATCAGCAGCGCCTGAGTCCATAAATCACCGGAATTAAACATTGTAGCAGCTGTAGAAAGGCTTGCCCCTACCTGGTGTCCTTTGTCCACAACTCCGTATATAAAAGCGCCGGCGCCAGCGATAATCATTCCCAATCCACCATACAATGCGGTAGTAAGCATAATTCTTCCAGGCACGTATTTTACAGGCAGAGAGCTGATTGCAAATCCTGCGACAGCGCCGCCAGGAACCCCAAATGCGCCTATTTGGGTTAGTGAAGTGACAGAGTGTGATATCGATGCTAAGGTATCAAGATGTAACCCAACCTCTCTTATTTTATCAAGAACCACTATGAAACCTGTAAGTACAGTGCCGCCAAAAATGCCTCCTACGATGTTAAACAAGGTGTGCTTTACTGCCTTCTCAGCTTTTCCAGCCTCCTTTCCTGCCTCTGCCAGCCCTTTTGTGGCGTCATTTGCCACATCAACGCCAGGTCCAGGCACAGTGCCTCTTATAGACCTTCTTAGCCGGGAAAAACGCGTATATGCGCTGTTTCCAACACCTGATGCTTCTCCAGTTCTCAGTTTGTCTGCAACATTAACACGTTGCTGTAATTCTATGGTAGTCATGTCCCCACGCTTAGCACTCAATACAATAAACTATTTATTTCTTATGGCGCCAGCGGCTCATATGCAAACGCGTCGCTTATGAGCCTTAAAGCGTCAAGTTGCAGCAAAAGCTCTTTTCTCTGCAACCTGGCAAGAGGGCCCAGCTTGAGCGCCCGCTCGCCCACAGCAATCTTGTGACCTACAACAGTGGCAAAAACCCTGTCTAATGAGCTTGCGTTATCCAGCAGGGCCTGGCCATCGCCTATTAGGCTAGGCTCCAATGCCGTTACTATTTTTCTTGACCTTAGGAATTTAGTGTACCTTTCTAGGGAAATTGCGACTGCTTCGGCATTTGGTTTTGAGTCAATCCTTACTGAATATATCTTGATGTAGATTGTTCCAGAATCGTCTCCAGAGACGGTAAAGCCAATTCCTGGCCTATGCGCTAACTCCTCGCATTTTAGCGCATAATTGCTTCCAGTATTGCCAGGCTTGGGGGCGCTGCTCGAGAAAATTAATTGCGAAGGCATTGCATCACTTGTGGGTTACGCAGCTACTCACTTAATCCAGATATAAATAGCTTTCAACCTACCCTCTCTCCCTTTCCCCAGGGCCCTGGAGTGGGTTGGGGTTAGGGCTTAACTTCCTTCAAAACACAGAAAGGTATTTATACATACATTATAATAACTTATAATGTGGTCATATGGAGTCATTGTTTAAAGTGAAAGTAAGGAGAATAGGCACTTCGTTTGGTGTGCTGATACCCAAAAAATTGTTAAAAGAAAATAAAATAAAACTAGGCGAAGAGATAGAGATAGCTTTGCTTAAGAGGCAAAAGCTAGAGGCGATACAGAAGTTAATAGGTATAACAAAGGGCGCAGCCCCTTTCAGAAGAGAACATGCCGATCGGTTTTAGTCATGCTTCTTGATACATCGGCGTGGGTTGAGCTTTTCAACGGTACAAAGAATGCCAAAAAGGTTGAGAAGATCCTTACGTCAGAAAAGTGCTACACTTGCATAACTAGTATGGCTGAAATAGTAAATTGGGCTGAAAGAGAAGGAAAGGATTCGGAGATCTTAATTGACGGAATAATCAAACATAGCACTGTGATAGAAATAGATAGATCTATAGCTACTCTAGCAGGTAAATTAAACTTTGAACGGAAGAAATCGAATAAAAAATGGGGAATGTTGGATTCTTTTATACTTGCTAGCGGAACCATATACGGACTTAAAATACTTACAAAAGATGGCGATTTCAGAGACCTAGCGGATGCGGAGATGCTCTAGGTAACAAGTCCTGCGCCACTCCCCCAGGCCTAGGATGGGGTTGGGAGTTAGGGATTAGGCTTTATAACTTGAGCTTCGTAGCTTAGGTTATGGGAAATGGCACAATACACTTCATTTTTACAGGAGGCACAATAGACTCTTATTATAAGGGCTCTGCCGATACCGCGGTGCCAAATAAGCATTCTGTTATACCAGAATACCTCAATGGATTAGCGCTTTATGAAAAGTTAAAGTTTACAGAAATATGCATGAAAGATAGCCGAGCTTTAACTTCTAATGATATAAAGAAAATTTGTGCAGTTGTAGAGAAAAGCGCCTGCAAAAAAGTAGTGATAACACATGGAACTTATACTATGCCTGACACTGCGCGGTACATAAAAACTAACCTGAAAAGAAAAGATCAGAAGATCGTCCTTACTGGATCCATGATACCTTTAAATGGGTTCAATTTCACTGATGCTCCTTTTAACCTTGGATTTTCGATTGCAGCTCTTGAATTAATTGATAATGGAGTGTATCTAGCCTTTAATGGAAAAATCTTTACTCCAGAAGAAGTAGCAAAAGACTTCCCCAAGGGAAGATTCTACTCGATGTTTAAGGCAAAGCAATAGCCGCTTAGCCCTCTCTAGCCCCTAGCCCCAGCGCCCTCCCGGCGCCTCCTCCCACGCCCTCCTCTAGCAGGGTGCTCTGGTTAGGCTTTAAGGCTTGGGAGATAAGTTTGAGCTATGCTAGAAGGGTGTTATAAGTATGAACAGATGGCTAACAAAGCTATTCCTAAATCTTTATTTAATTTAGAACCATCAAATGAAACTCTGGCCTTTCTAAATCCCTCATGTTTAATCGTTCCAATAGTTTGCCCTTTTGGACCTAAAACCTCTAGGCTACCTATACCTCCGTGGAGCATCCTAAAAAAACCACCACCAGAGTTGGAAAGCACTGGAAGAATAGGCCAAGGGCCAGCAGCGTTCGCTAGAGTGCAGATAACCTTTTTATTTGAATCAGAAGCTTCCGCATTACCCGTAAATGTGTTGTAGGCAATTTTGTATAGTAGGGAGTTATTCAGGTCTTTCACAAGAAACCCATGGACTAGGCTATAATCAAATATAAACAGGGGGTTTCCGTTCTCTTCGTATTTACCAGACCAACCTGCGAGCCCGGTGCTTATTAGCAATCGACCAATTTCCTTGTTATCGTTTGAAAGAAATACAATAGCAGACTTGACAACGCCCATTTTCCAAATAGCGTGATACTCCAGCTGCGCCATGATCACAATAAGCATTACGTTTTTTAATACTTATCGTAGTCCTCTCCCACCCCCCACCCAAACCCCCTGGTTTGGGTGTCTATGGAGCTTATACTATGTCCGTAAGCTTATAGGATTAGGCTATAGGTTCTTAGCTGATAGAGAGAATGACCTAAAAGAACTCGAATAGCTTGACTTTCTTTCATCCTTCTCCTTTTTAACAAAAGTAAACATTCTTTTAACGCTACTAACCATATTCTTCTCTACAATTCGCTTACGAGTCTCTTTCTTTTTTAGTAAATACTCATGCGCGAATGATCTGCTCATAAATTCTACCCTTCTAAAATTAAGTATAACCGCTTTGCCAGGTCTAGCTTGGATAAAATCAAATAGCTCATCTGCAGCTCTTCGAGTAGCCAAGTTATCTGCAACTCTTTCGCTAACTTTTATTTCATCTAAAGCTTTCATAAATAACCGTCTTCGTATATATTGATAGATGGGATAGGAGTATGTAACCTAAAAGATATAAGCGTGCCATGTAGCTCCAAGCTCTCATCTAGTCTGTATTCTGTATCCCCTTTTAAATATTTATCTGTTCCGTTCAAATAAACTGCCCCTTTGCCAGAAACTACGACAATATCGCTTTTAAGCGCTTTTAATATTTTTATCGTACTAGGCAAGCCTCGCCCACGGCCACCTTCTGGTTTTGTCGACTTACCCTTTGTTGCCTCAACAATGCACTTAGCATCGTTCATCTCTGCAGATATCCCAGCTTCTCTGAACGAACCTCCTATCGTAACCCCATTATCGAAGAACGTTGCTTCCAGAAAGTTAAGCTTAGTGTACATTTGCGCCATGAAAATCGATCTATTGCATTTAGAATGTTCGTCTATGTTTGCAACTAGCTCTCCTATTATGTACTTAATAGCGTTTTCTTGATTTATGTTATGCTCGCCCTTTTTACAGACTAGTTCATAAATTTGGTCTATATATGTGTCATCTAGCCTCTCTGCCAAAACTATAGGTATAAATGTTGCACTCTTTTTACGTGGAGGATTGCCAGTGATAAAGGATAAATATCCCCTTGCATTTACGTTGGAAGGTGGCTTATACTTCAAGCTTTGCCCAGCCGCAGACATCAAGTCTGCTAATGGCAACAGCGTAGTCGGATAAAACCAAGTTGATGCACTCAGGTCCAAAGTATGCTCCTTCTCGTACTGAATTCTGTATCTGCAGAACGAAAGGTAATTTTCAACTAATGGTGGAAACTCCATGTTCTAGCTTTTGATTAAGATAATAAAAACCTTCATCACCACTAGCCCCTCTCCTCAGGCTCCTTAGGCAGCCCCTTCCCACTCCCCCACCCAAACCCCCTGGTTTGGACGTCCTGCGGGCTCGGAGGGGTTGGGGTTAAGGCTTGGAACTTAACTTAAGAATGCTAACGCTCTCCCCTTCCGTCATCCCATGGTGCCCGTCCTTGGGCTCGGTTTAATGTTGCATTCGATCCGTAATTTAGCTCGTCCTGCTCCCTTCGTGCTGTCGTGGAATCAAAGCCCCGGCCTAGCGATATTGGTGCCTCATAGCTTGAATCTGATGAAAAACCTCCGCTTCCTCCATAATAGGGTTCGCGTCCACTTGCGAAATAAGCCCCTATAGCGAACAGTGCACAAAAAACCCAAGCTCCAATCATGGTTTCCATGTAGCCCATTCTGGTGGCAGGGCTTTCTTGCTGATAGACGTATGTGGCCAATCCCCACCCAGTAGCAAGTTCCATATAAGCTATACCGAGTATACCAGAAACAACCGAAAAGAACGCAAGAACCCCGGATGCCCACCCATGCTCATCCTCTCTTAAACGTCTATGTGTTCTAACAGTATGGTGCTTGTGTTCCTTTGTTTCGGAAAGTTCTGTTGTGTGCTGCACTCTATGTGGAATGCCACGCGGAGTCGAAGTTGTCTGTTGGGTACCCTCTACGTCTCTAAGTAATCCGCTTGCAGATTTGGTTGGTGTTAGAAATGTTGTGCCTGGCATAAAATACACTACCATTCACTTTCTCTAGATATTTATCCTTTTCTGGCGTTTCGGCTTTGTCCTTAAAGTATGATTTGTCCTAAAAGTATTTATTTTGTCCACAAAGTTATCTATTTATCCAATTCAGTATGGCATAGCCCTTCTTATCTATAATAAATTTTTTAACAGATTTCTTAAATATCAGTCCCTCCATTCGTATATCTTCCTTTATGTAGCCATTAGCCCTGAGTTTAGCTATAATTCGCTCATCTAAAGAACTATAATTATCCTCCCTAATCTGTTTCAATATGTCTATTTCCTTTTTTGATAATTTCTCTCCGTTAGCTTCGATAAAATCTTTATGCATGTCTTTCTCTTCCCTTGACTTTCTTTCCTTTTCAAGTTTAATGTATTTTAATCGTGCCTTCGTATCTTCTGCTATTTTTGTTATAGTAGTCTTGGTGAATTCTGCCCACGCATCATTAACCTCTTTTTCTCTTTGAGTGGAATAAGAAATGACAGCAGGTGGCTTTGCATTAGTTAGTTGATTGTATATCCCAACTAATGTATCATATTCAGTAAAATCTCTAATATGATTTCTTTCCAGATTTTCTGATGCCAGTATGAATTTAAGTATCTCTTCTGTTTTTAATTGAGTATCAAATTTTGTCCTATGAAACTGTATCATAAGCTTTCTGATTTCTTTTATAAGCAGTGGTATCTTTTCAAAATCTCTTTCCATCTAAGCACCTTCAACCTAAAATACGATATAGTATATATGCAATAATGATTATTACTGCAATAATTATGATTTTTTGATTAGTTGATAACCGTATATTAATTGAGAGGCTTTCTCCGTCTGGCATTTTAGTCTCCTTTCCAGCCTTGCGCTTCTATTTCCTCCTCTAACTTCTTCTGCACGAACTTTGACAGGTTAATGCTTCTATCCTCTATAAACCTCTGATGACGAGGTAAAATAGTTATAGACTTAGGAATTGCCCCTTCTTGTGCTTTCTTTTGTTTAGCCATAATATATATTATAAACATAACATTTAAATACCTTTTGATATGTAATATATACTATACATATAATAGATATGGTGTGTATATGGATATGCGAGAAACAAAAGGCAAGCAAATAGCGCAGATGTGCCAGATAGAAAAGAAAGACAAGAACAACTGGATAGTTCCAAGCCAATCAGGTAGAGGCTCTTATAGGGTTAGCCTCTATGATAATAGCTGGAAATGCAACTGCCCTGACTATGAGCTAAGGCAACAACCATGCAAGCACGTCTATGCAGTAATGACGCTTGTTCTGAAATGGTTTGACAAGGAGGGCAATGAAACCACGATAAAGATAAAGAGAAAGGTCTATGCTCAGGATTGGCATAACTATAACCTAAACCAAGAGCAAGAGAAAGCCAAGTTTATGGAATTACTGCAAGACCTATGCCAAGAAGTGCAAGAGCCAGCTTACATATTTGGCAGACCTAAAGTTCCTATAAGGGATTTGCTCTTTGCATCTGCGCTTAAGGTATATTCCCAGTTCTCACTGCGACGCTTTAAATGCGATTTGCAGATAGCTAAAGAGAAGCAGTTAGTAGAGCAGATGCCCTCTCGTTCTGCTATAAGCGACTTTATGCAAAGCGTAGAGCTAACGGGTATTCTAAAGAAGCTAGTTGTAATGTCCTCTCTGCCATTAAGAAGCGTAGAAGATAAATTTGCGGTGGATAGTTCTGGGTTTAGAACTACTAAATTCACTGAATACTGCAAAGATGCACATGACACTAAGCAAAAGCACGAATGGGTTAAGTGCCATATTATCTGCGGTGTTAAGACTAATGTGATAACTGGTGTAGAAGTCGGCTTTGAGCATCACAGCGCAGATAGTCCGCAATTTATACCTCTTGTAAAGGCTACTGCTGATGCTGGATTTATTATGAATGAAGTATCAGCAGATAAGGCTTATTCCTCTATTGATAACTATAATGCTGTGCAAGAGGTTAAAGGTCAAGCGTATATCCCATTCAAAAGCAATACATCAGGAACATCAAACAGGAGTAAGGGTAATAGGGCAAGGTTATGGCGCAGAATGTTTTGGTATTATCAGCTAAAACAGGAGGAGTTTATGCAACATTATCATCTGAGAAGTAATGTAGAGACTACGTTCTTTATGCTGAAAGCGAAGTTTGGAGATTTAATAAGAAGCAAAACACAACAGGCGCAGATTAACGAGTTGTTGCTTAAGGTTTTGTGCCATAATATTGTGATAGTAAATAGCGAAATTATGCCTTACGAAGCTTATTAAGTCTTTGAATACTCACATCATAATATTTTCTTAATGAGCTGTGAATAATCATGAATCCATAGATTATGAATATAAATAATAGCACTTTCGTTCCGATGTCTATCTGCGGTGTAACTAAAATAGCACCAACATATATGGTTGCAAAGATTCCGTCTACTACTATACTGCGCTGTAGAAGTTTATCCTTTTCTTCTTTTATTAGGTCATCGAACACAGAATTTAATTTCAATCTCACTTCAATTACAGATTCGTATAAACTTTCCAATGTGTCTTGTTGTCTATTTGTTACTTTGGTGATACTTTTCATGTGTCTATAGCGGTCCCCATACATCGCCATTTTCTGTTTGAAGTTGCGGACATTAGCTAATCTGAATGCCCCAACTTTTTTCTCTAAATCCGTAGCCATGTAATCTATGTAAGTTAAAAAGAGCCTAAAATTCAATAACCTGATTTCTTCGGTTTTATAACTTCGTTTATCCAAAAAACAATTTCCTATTTCGCTATCAATATCTAAGACTTCTTTTATATCGTCGTGGATATAAAGTAAATCAGATATTAGCTTGTTGGCTAATTTTCTTTTAGCTATAGGCATATCTTTTCTTCCTTCGCCTAACATGAGCAACAAAGGTTATTTTTCTGCCATATGACGTTACAAAACTAACCCTTTTCTTCCTGAATTTAGGCATAGATAAATCATTGTTTTTATCCCTTTTAGACTTATCGGGTTGAAGATGTTTGTCCACAAAGTCCTTTATCTGTCCAAGAAGTCGGCTCATTTACTCACTTCTCGGACAAAGCCTGGCGTTTCAGGAGGCCCCGGGGTGGGTTAATTCTAATAAATGCTTTAAGGCTTTGGAGCGTAATCTTACCATGGTGTCCTTAAGCACAAATGACATCATTGAGATAAACAAGAAAGTAGGTGAGAAAGGTACAGTAGTGAATCATGGAAACTTGGACTTTACGATTCAAAAAGCGAATACCGAGAAAAACCTGGCAAAGAGGGCTGCGATATTACTGCACGGGGTAATAACCGGACATGTATTCCTTGATGGCAATAAAAGGACAGCATTTGTAAGCGCCATCACCCTCATAGAGGCAAACGGAAAGAAGATTGTAATAAAAGATGCTGACGTACTAGACTTAGTCTATGGCACAGCAAACGAAAAGTATAATATATCTGAGATTGCCAGTATTATTGAAAAGTGCATAAAATGAGGGCATTTATTGAAGAGATAGTAGACAGAATAGTAACTCAGAGGAAGAAGCTCCTCAGAGAGATGGCCAGCGAAGCCTATGCACAGAAGCTCAGGGCTCATAAAGCCTGAGAAACCTAATTTTTAAGTAGAAGCGCCCCGGGCTCAAGGCCCCGGAGGGGTTTGGCCGCAAGCTATATATAGCTGCGTATATACAATATATACGTGGAAAGATGCCGTACGAAGAAACTCTGCTAATAAAGCTTGATAAGACAACAAAACAGAGGATGAAATCCGCAGATGAAAACTGGTCTGCGCTTATTAGAGGATTCATACAGAGAGAGCTCAACAGGAAAAAGAACATAGCGAAGGCGGAGAGGCTGAGAGCCAGGCTTTTTAGAAGCGTAAGGGGCAAGGGCAGCACAGCAATAATAAGGGAGATGAGGGAGTCGCGCTATGGAGCAGGTAGTGCTTGATACAAGCGTGGTGGCAAAGCTGTTCCTTAAGGAAGAATGGTCAGACAGGACACTGAAGCTTAAGGACAGGCACATAGAAGGCGAGATGGAGATAGTAGCTCCTTCGTTGTTAAAGTATGAGCTTATAAACGCCTTGAGGTCCAAGCACTTTACAAGATCTGAAATTAAAGACGCATTGGAAGTGATAAAGGATTATGGATTCGTCGTAGTCGATCCTGAAGACTCAGTATTCGATGACATGGCCGAACTAGTCTCTGAATATAGGGTTTCGGCTTATGATGCTGCGTTTGTTGCCATGGCTCGTAACCTTGACGCTAAGTTGTGCACCGCGGATCAGAACCTAATTGATAAGGTTCCAAAGCTAAAATTCGTAAAGCACATAAAAGAATTCTAAGAAACTCGCGCGCCTCCTCTTCCCGCCCCGGGCTTGGGGTTTTTGGCTTGGGGCTAATTATAACTTCTGCGTTGGATCTCCGCCAGGAGAATAGTTGGGCCCAGGAGCTCCTGTTACTATTTTGCCATCTGCGTCAAGGCGTGTTTCTACCCCTCCCCCATGCGTATCGCGCTCATGTGATTGCCTGGGTTGCCTAATCCTTGCTGACAAATCAGAGTCCGCAAAAGCCCCTACCACGATGAGGATAACTCCAATTCCAAATATTACTAAGCCAAGCTCGGGCGCTTGTCGGCTATGTATTTCTAAGGATTCCTGCCACATCGTGTATGCCGTGTACGCGCCATAAAGGCAAAGTAGGAAACCAAATCCGATTGCAGCTGGGCTTGCGCCTCTGGTACTCGAAAGAAACCTTCCTCGATGCGCTTTTGAGTTTATAGTAGCATTTAATGTTGCTTGCACCTCTGTTGCGCGCTCAATTTCCGTGATGGCTGCTCTTCTGTGCAAACCAAGCGCGGATGCGACTTCGTGGCCAGCCTCTCTTAATTTGTCTCTTACATTATCCGCTTCTGGTTGCCTCTGCTGGACAGCGCCCAGTTCAGCAGTTTTCATAGGCTACTCTCTTTAATCAAAGTATTTAAGCCTTGGGTGATCCGAAATCCAGGCAGGGCGGGTGCGCTTAGATGGCTTGATTCCGGGCTAGAATCCCAGTTTACCCCTTAAAGGTATGAACTGGAAGGTTCCGTGGCTTCCTTCTACAGTTTTACCCAGTGATATCTTCTCAACAACCTTCATTGTCTGCAGCAAGAGGCTGCCAACAGGTGCGACCACTCTTCCATGAACGCTCAGTTGCCCCAGAGCCTGCATTGATATCTCTGGAGTAGCAGCGGTGTATATTATCTTGTCATAAGGGGCATCTGGCCCATAGCCTGCTGAGCCATCGCCCACTACGGTCTTGACGTTCTTTGGCTTTAGTTTCTCTATATTGCCCTTTGCAAATTCCGCCACGTCTTCATCGATCTCTATCGTTACCACTTTCCCAGAATCAGAAACGCATTTTGAAAGAATACATGCTTCCCAGCCGCTCCCCGTGCCTATCTCTAGAACCTTGTCACCCTTCTTTGGCTGCAGAAGCTCTAGCATTACGGCTACAGTGCTTGGCTGTGATATGGTTGCTTGGTTTACTAAAGGAAGCGCAATGTCGTCATAAGCGTATTTCTGGTAGCCTCTCATGACAAAGTGGTGCCTTGGCGTTTCCTTAAAGGCTTCTATAAGGTACTTTTTCTTGAGATGGCCGCTAAGCACAAGATAATCTATAAGCTCCTTGCTCTTCCTGCCAAGCTCGTCCATGAAATCAGCTGCAATTTGCTAGGCAAACTGCTTAAGCAGCGCCTCCATATCGTCCTTAGACAGGCCCATCGCAGGTTTCCCGCTCTTTCTAGCAACCTCCTTGCCATTCTGGAATGCGACAATTGTTGGGACAACCGTTATGTTGTATCTGTCCCAGAGTGGATCCTCGTCCTCATTTACGACCGCTTCGGCCAGCGCGGCGCCCGTCTTCCCCTCGTATGAATCAAAGATGGGCTTAAACCTCCTGCAGTATGGGCACCAGTCTGCCCTGAACAGGACTATTGTCTTTGCCTTGGTCTTCTGGGCAATGTCCTTTTCCGTAACCCTGATCATGATAATATGACGCATTGCAATTATTTAATGCTTTTTAAATGTCAACTTTTATTTGACATTTCAGTATTTTGTGCTAAAAAACGAACATTATTTAAATATATCGCACCATAATACTAAGCATGGGGAAGATAGTAATCCGTGATGTTGAGAGGCCGGACTCAAAGAATCCAAATGCTATGATAAGATGGTTCCTTGCCGTCTTCGACCTTGGAGACAACAATGAGGCAAACAGCATCGAAGCCCAGATACTCGGAGAGTTTGTCAGGGCTGGGTACAGGGGCGAGGGCATATCAAGCTCTGAACTGCTGCTAAAACCGCCTGTTGCAAGAAGCACTGTCATCTATCATCTCAACAGATTGATGGAGCTGGGTATACTAGTAAAGAGGGGAAGGAAGTACTACCTAAGGGCAACTGAAATGTCGAAGGTCATGGAAGAAATAGAATACGACCTTGAGAGGGAGATGCAGCGCATGATAGATATGGCGAGGGAGTTCGACAGGCTTATGCAGAGAAGGTTCAGGCAATTAAAGTGATGTTATGGCAGGGGAGGAAGCAAAAGAGGAAAAGGAAGCGAAGGCCGAGGAGCAGAAAGGTGAGGACTACAAGGAAAGGATGCTCAGGCTTGCTGCTGAATTTGACAATTACAAGAAAAGGGTAAAAAACGAAGTAGAAAACGCTAAGGGCATGGGAAAGGCTGAGATGACAAGGAAGCTGCTTCCTGTGCTTGATGAATTCGAGCTTGCGCTGATGTCTGCAAATGAAAATGGGGACAAGGCGCTGGTGAAGGGCATAGAGATGGTTTACTCCAATCTTCTTGATGCGCTGAAGAGAGAGGGGCTGAAGGAGATGAAGGTAAACGGCGTGTTTGACCCGTATAAGCATGAGATAATAATAGCAAAGGAAGACAAGAAGAAGCCTGGAACAATACTTGAGGTTGTAAAGAAGGGGTACATGTTCAATGAAATGGTGCTGAGGCCAGCCTCAGTCATAATTTCAAAGGAAAAAAGTGAAGGCGAATCTGAGTCAGGAATTGAAGGGAAATAATGCTAAAAAGGTGGTGATATGGCAAAGATAATTGGAATCGATCTTGGAACGTCGAACTCGGCTGCGGCAGTGCTTGAGGGAGGAAGGCCTGTGCTTGTGCCTAGCGGCGAGGGGACCTCCCTATATGGGAAGGCCTTCCCGAGCTATGTGGCGTTCACAAAGGATGGGCAGAGGCTTATCGGGGAACCTGCGAGGAGGCAGGCTGTTGCAAACGCTGATGGAACAGTAACAGCATTTAAGAGGAAGATGGGCACCGATTACAGGTACAAGATTTTTGGGAAGGATTACTCCCCTCAGGAACTTTCGGCTACACTGCTCCAGAAGATAAAGAAGGACGCGGAGGCGTTCCTTGGAGAGGAAGTCACAAAGGCGGTGATTACCGTGCCTGCCTACTTCAACGACAATCAAAGACAGGCCACGAAGGACGCTGGCCAAATAGCAGGCCTTGAGGTGGTTAGGCTTGTGAACGAGCCCACGGCTGCTGCGCTTGCATACGGGCTTGACAAGACAAACCGCGACATGAAGATACTTGTGTATGACCTTGGCGGTGGAACGCTTGATGTTACAATCATGGAGTTCGGAAAAGGCGTCTTTGAGGTGAGGTCAACAAGCGGAGACACGCAGCTTGGAGGAACAGACATGGACAATGCAATAGTCGACATGCTTGTCAAGGAGATGAAGGAGAAATACAAGGTTGACATCACAAAGGACCATCAGGCTTTGCAAAGAGTCAGGGAGGCAGGTGAAAAGGCTAAGATAGAGCTTTCCACTGTTCTCACATCGGAAATTAACCTGCCTTTCCTGGCTAAGGATTCAAAGAGTGAACCGATAAACTTCACATACCTGTTCACAAGGGCGAAACTAGAGGCCCTTGTTGACCCGATAGTAGGGAAATCAGAAAGCTCTGTCATGCAGGCGCTTAAGGACGCAAAGCTCGATCGAAACCAGCTTGATAAAGTAATACTAATAGGGGGGCCTACGAGAATGCCAATAGTGCAGAGGTATGTTGAGCGGCTTCTTGGCAAAAAGGCAGAGCGCGGGGTGGATCCGACGGAAGCCGTGGCGCTTGGAGCTGCAATCCAAGCAGGGGTTTTGACTGGAGACGTGAAGGACATTGTCCTTCTTGACGTAACTCCATTGTCGCTTAGCATAGAGACGCTAGGAGGAGTCGCTACAAGGCTGATAGAAAGAAATACTACAATACCGATAAAGAAGTCGCAGGTATTCACCACTGCACAGGACATGCAGCCAAGCGTTGACATAATAATAACGCAGGGGGAAAGGGCTCTTGCAAAGGACAACGTGCAGCTTGGCAGGTTTACTTTGACAGGAATAGCACCTGCAAGGAGGGGAGTTCCGCAGATAGAGGTAACCTTTGACATAGACTCCAATGGAATACTGCACGTAATGGCAAAGGACAACAAAACAGGAAAAACTCAGAGCATGGACATAGTCGCGCCGCACAAGATGGCGCAGTCTGACATAGACAAGAAGATGAAGGAGGCGGAGCAGTTCGAGGAGCAAGATAAAGTGATAAGGGAACAGGTAGAGCTCAAGAACAATGCCGAGTCGTTGATCTATGCGACTGAAAGGTCACTTGAAGACTACAAGGACAAGGTGCCAAAAGATGTTGTAACAAAGATCAACGATGCCAAGGGCGCGCTCCAGGAATCTGTGAACAAGGAGGATTATGAAGCCATAAAGACAAACATGGAGCAATTGAAGAGCGCACTAGAGGAGATAGGCGGGAAGATCTATGGAAATCAGGAGCAGGGTGAGGGAGCGGGAGGCGCAGGCCCTGGGCCTGGCCCAGATGGTGCAGGATCGCAGGATGCAGAGTTCAAAGTAGAGAAGTGAGCGTATACCTGGAAAAGACTATTACAAGATACTTGGAGTGCAGCATAATGCTAGTGAAGACGACATCAAAAGGGCTTACAGAGATCTCGCCCTAAAATTTCACCCCGATAGGAACAAGGAGAAGAGCGCAGAGGAGAAGTTCAAAGAGATAAATGAAGCATATGCAGTGCTCAGCGATCCCCAGAAAAGACAACAGTACGACGCCTACGGGCCCGAGGGCTTTGGAAGAACCTTCACACAAGAGGACATATTTAGAGGGTTTGACATTGATGAGGTGTTCAGGCAGTTCAATGCTGGAGGCTTCCAGGATCTCTTCAATGTTGCTGGCTTTGGCGGTTTTGAAGCAACAAGAAGGATGGACATAGGAAGCGACATCCTTGAGCAAATAACAGTTTCAAAGCATGATGCGGAGCACGGAGGGGAGAGGAAGCTCACTGTAAGGCACATCAAGCTCTGCGATAACTGCAGGGGAAACGGTGCTGAGAGGGGAAGCAAGGTGATTTCCTGCTCTGAGTGCAGGGGCCAGGGCAAGATGAAAGCTACTGTAAGGATACCTTTTGGCATCATGGAAACGATTACAACGTGTCCCAGATGCGGGGGCATAGGTAAGGTGCCGGAGAAGCAGTGCAGGGTTTGTCATGGGCATGGTAGGATGCACATTGAAGACAAGGTAACCATGAGAATCCCTGCCGGGATAACATCAGGGAGCAGGCTCAGGCTTGCAGGCCTTGGTGATTATGGCGTTGACAGGACTGGGGACCTTTACGTGGACATAATTATAAAGGACGATGGAAAAGAAAGCAAGATTGGAAAGAGGTTCTTTGGAATCCTGTAATCCCACCTAAGCTTCTGGAGGAGTTGCCAGCGCCTCTTCATAAAAGAATGGCCTAGTATCTGAAATTTCAATAATGTATCTGGCTTGCTCTGCCGCTGATTCTGTTTTTACCACTCTGTTCAGTTGCTTTTGAAGCCAGACGTTTTCATCAGGCGTCGATTGCCTCACGTAGGTGCCTGGAAAGTCATACGAGTAATAAAACGCAAGTGCCTGGCCCCCTGCGTCAGCATAAACCATTACTACGCCTGAACTTGGATCCTCATTAAGCCAGGGGAATGTTTGCTCTGTTGGAGGCAGCTTCTTCAGCTCGTCCCTTGGTAGCGCTTCCAGCGTTTCGTCAGGGGCAAACCTGCACCAAGTAGATTTAAGCGGTGCTTTCAAGCTAACCTTGAATTTGCCTGCCACAGGCGTAACCTCTAAGCTAGTTTGACCTGACAGAACCAGGCTTGCAACTGGAAAGTGCAGCAGCGGGATTTTTTGACCTGAGAGGCCTGGCAATCCAATAAGATCCACCTCAACGTCTACTGTCTTGTTAGTCCCTCGCAATAGCGCTCCCTGCGCTGGCTTAAACCAACCAGCGTACAAAGGCCGTTGCTCTTCCGGGTGTTCATCAAATTTGCTGGTAAGCCCAGGGCTTACATACGCCTGCGATGTAAATAGGTACCTTCTAAGCAGTCTTGGGTCCTGTGTTACTATCGTGGCCTCTCTTAGCTGAGATATTCCTGGCTGATGACCTGCCCTGAAAGCAGAGATCCCATCTGCCCTCCAATTTCTAGAACGAGAAGTCATTAATCCTGTATCGATGGATATCGATGTTGCTGCCATTATAGCACAGCAGTGCTTATCTCTTACTGGTATTTAGAGCTTACTTTAGCCTTATAGAATCCAGGTTCATGGGTGCCCTCGAGTCTGCGTGGAGTATCCTTCCTATTATCCTCGCCAGGTCTTCGCACTTTTGCTCCTCGCCGTGCATGGTGAATATGCTTTTCGGTTTTGGCCTCAGGTTGTCTACAAAATTGAGCAGCTGCCTTCTGTCTGAGTGCCCGGAGAACCCCTCTATGGTCTTCACCTGCATCTTCACGTGGATAGGCACAAGGTGGCCCTCGCTATCCGGAAGGGCGACCTCTGTTGCGCCGTTCTGCAGCCTCCTGCCTAGGGAGTTGGTGCTGTTGTAGCCTACGAAAAGCAGCGCGTTCCTTGGGTCGTCAGCCAGCCTCTTGAAGTATTCCACGCTTGCGCCTCCATTCATCATTCCTCCAGAAGCAAGTATTACGCACGGCCCTTTTTCAAATACCTGCTCCCTCTCTCCTTTTACAACTTCAAAAATCTCGCTCTCGAACGGGCTCCTGTTGTTTAGTATCCTTAGCCTTATCCCCTCCTTCAGGTATTCAGGATAAGCGGTGTGTATAGCGCTAGCCTCAAGGATCATGCCGTCCAGATAAACTGGAACGTCGAACTCCCTTTTCTCGCCTCCCAGGAAGCTTTCAAGCACAAGCATTAGCTCCTGGCTCCTGCCAACAGCGAACAATGGTATGAGCACCTTGCCTCCGTTTTGCACAGTCCTCCTTATTGTGTCTATCAGCTCTGCTTCGGCATCCCTCCTATTGGGAGTTATGTTGTTCTGCCCCCCGTATGTGCTCTCTATGAACAGCGCGTCTATCCTGGGGTACTTTGTTGTTGCTGTATCGAGCAGCCTTGTGAATCCATACTTCATGTCGCCGGTGTGCACGATATTGTACATGCCCTCACCCGCATGCAGATGCACCGTGCCGCTGCCGAGTATATGGCCTGCGTTATGGTAGGTGAGCTTCAGCTCATCGGTTATGTTTGTCACTTCGTTGTAGTCCCTGCATACCGTGTGTGTGAGCATCTTCCTTACGTCCTTTTCATCGTAGAGAGGGGCCCCCCCGCTCCTCTGCACAAGTTTTATGTAGTCATTAAGCAGAAGCGCTGCAAGATCCCTTGTTGGCGGGGTGCAGTACACAGGTCCATTGTAACCGAACTTGAAAAGATATGGCACAAAGCCCATGTGGTCCATGTGCGCATGAGTTATCACCACTGCATCAAGCTCGTTGATTGCAAAATTTGCGCTGTCCAGGTATGGAAACGCTTTGTTCTCGCCGTTGCCCTGGTTTGCGTCCATTCCCTTAACCGACGGTTCGGGGCTCAAGCCACAGTCTATTATTATCTTTGAGTGCGGAGTCTCAAGAAGGAGGCTGCTCCTTCCCACTTCCCTGAAGCCTCCTAGCGCCGTGGCTTTCAGCCACTCGCTTTTCATTATTGGCTTGTTTATGCTCTTTCCAACAGTTGTGAGGAATTTCTTCCTGAACTCCCTTTCATTATACATCAGCTGCCTTACCCCGTTTATGGTGTCGCTGTGCATTGTGGGTGTCCTGAGCACCTTTGGTGTCCAGTTTGTTTGTATGGCTATAGCCTTGAGCGAGGAGCCTCCCTTGCCTATGACAAGGCCTGGCTTAAGCGCATCTATGTACACTTCTGAGAATTCCGGAACGAACTTTATGGAGCTGATTGAAGCCTCTTGTGGGATTATCTGCTTTATCAGTTCTTCCGCTTTGTTTGCGTCCATCAGGTGCTGCTGGTCGCTCCTGACTATTAGCTTCTTCTTTATTGAAGCGGCTATGTTCCTTACTACAGAATCGTCTTCATAGACCTGCTTTGGGTTTGTGACATAAACAACTATGTCAGGCCCCTCAAACTCTGCCTCCTTGAAGCCAACATCGCCGGGCAGCATCTCCTTTATCCTCTTGAAAAGCTCCTCGGAATGCAGCTTCCCGTTCCCGTTTGTCCCCTTATTTTGTCTTTCTTGGTCTTCCAATCAAATCACTGGTGTTGCTGCAGCGCGGTTGCCTTGCTGATCCTTTCTATCTCCTACCCTCTCTATATAAAATGCATCAAAACACACGAAGGAATTGTTTGTCGTGTACTGTAGCTTCACTTGGCGTTCCCAAGCAGCTTTTCAAGGTCCTTTCCTGTATATTCAACGTAACCCGACTTTGTAACCGCTGCGACTATTATGTTGTCGCCAGTGGCAGCGTCGCGCTTCATTGCGATTGCTATTGCCCTTGCTGCAACCTTGAGCGCGTCCTTTGTTGACATGCCCTTCTTGTAGCTGTCTTCCAGGTAACCAAGGGCTGTGTATGAGCCGCTTCCAGTTGCAGAGAACTTGGATTCACTGCTGTACCCTCCGAGCGGGTCTATCGTATACAGCTGTGGCTCATCGCCATCAACTCCGGCTACTGTTAGCATTACATAGAATGGCACCATCTTATTATCCTGAAGTATTATTGAAAGCAGCGATGTTGCAGACTTTGGGGAAAGTGGATTGCCCTCGTTCATTTTATATATCTCGTTCTGCGCCTTGAGTATCCTTATTATCTCCTGCGCATCCCCCACCCCGCCAGCTATTGTCATGGCAAGGTTTCCATCTATCTTGAATACCTTTCTTGCTTCACCAGACGCTATAAACGTGTCCATTGTGGCCCTTGCGTCTGCGCCCACAACCACGCCGTCGCTGCATATTATGCCAACCGTTGTCGTACCCTTCATTATTTTCTTGTAATCGATATTGCTGCCAGACTGGTCCATTATTTCACCCAAGTATAACTGCGAATGAAAAAGCTGCTAAAAACCAAAATAACTGGTCGAAAAATGTAACATACTATTTAACCAAACATAGTTATATAAGGCTTTCTTCATTTGCAAAAGATTATGCGAAATCTATTACAGAGCCGTTGCCTATGAACTTCCTTGTCTTGTCCAATGGCTCTGCGTAGGCGAATGTCCTGTACACCTTTGTCACCTTTATTTTGTAGACATTGCCTATCCTGGTCTTTGCGTTCTTGATGAAGACAACAAAGTCCCCGACCTTGCCTATCCCCTCATCCCGCGCCCCCTTTGCGTCCACGCGCACCTCGTGGACCGAACCTAATTCCACTATCTCACGATCTATTCCATCCATCTATCCACCCTAGGATAATGATTATAGTGATGCAGAATCTATTTAAACTTGATTTGCAAACTTCAAGTTATCAGTTATTTGCCGAACCCTACCGAAAAAGATGTTTCAGAAAAAGAAATTGAAAATAAAAAATCAAAAATTGACGTCAGAGATTGACGTCAATATTGAGCTGCTCCTTGAGTTCACGGTACCTGTTCCTGATTGTAACTTCAGTTACTCCCGCAACATCTGCAACCTCCTTCTGGGTCCTGCGCTCACCTGCAAGTGCACCCGCAATGTAGACTGCTGCTGCACTAACCCCTGTTGGGCTCCTTCCAGACACAAGGCCTTTCTTCATTGCGTCCTTCAGAAGCTCAATGGATTTCTCCTGGGCCTCTCCAGAAAGCTTTAGCGCGTTTATGTACCTTGGAACATAGCTTATAGGATCCGTCAACGGGATCTTTAGGCCGAGCTCGTGCGATATTACACGATAAGCTCTTCCTATTTCCTTCTTTGGAAGCCCTGATATGCTTGAAATCTCATCAAGAGTCCTTGGCATTCCTGCTGCTCTGCAAGCAGCGTAGATCACCGCCTGGACAACTGTTTCAATCGGCCTTCCCCTTATAAGGTTGTTCTGCACGCACTTCCTGTAAAGAAGCGCAGCGCTCTCCCTTATGTTGTCAGGCAGGCCAAGATAGCTTGATACCCTGTTCAGTTCAGGAAGCGCAATCAGGTAGTTCCTTTCGCTTGAAGAGGCTATGCTTGCACGCTTGTGCCACTTCCTCATTCTGTATAATTGGGCCTGCCTCTTTGATGGTATCCTTACTCCTCTTATGTCCTTGTTGTACAGGTCTATTTCAGTGACAAGGCCTCTGTTTGGCTTTGTGTACTTGATTGGGGCTCCTGTTCTTGCCCTGCTGTTTCTCTGGTCAGTGTCAAAAGCCCTCCATTCAGGACCTGTATCGGTAACATTCTCTTCAATTACAAGGCCGCAGTTGTTGCAGACAAGTTCCCCCCTTTCATTGTCGAACATTAGATCGGTGGAGCTGCAGCTGGGGCATTTGCTTATCCTTTCATGGGTCTTTGCCATGTTGCCCTCACTAGATGAGGGCGCATTCATAAGCGCGCCTACAGGTGCGGGAAGATCCATTCCCTGCGGCATCATTTCATTCTCTGAAGCAAGCATGCTCCTTGGCCTTCCCCTTCCTCTCTTTAGAGGTGATTCAATACTCAATTTGTTGTCCTTTACTATGATCTTCTTTACCGTTGCAGAAGGAGTCATCTTCATCTTTGGCCTCTCAGCTGTCTTTCTTGGCTTGGCTGGCCTTGCCTTGCCTGTTGTTTTTCTTGTTTTAGACTTTGCCATCTATATCACCAGTTTTGTTGCGTCTTCTCGAGGATCCGAGACAAAATTGTAAACAAATGATATTCCCCAAAATCAGACACTATATTAGTGAACACTCACATATTTAAACCTTTCTATGGCCTTCCTCTCTGCAACCGAGGTAACGTTTAAATAGTTATCGAGGATGTTCTGGGCATGTGACCGCGCATGGCGCAGCCCAGGCCCTAGAGGGGAGCTTTGCCTGGATACTTTACAAAAAGTTAAAACAGAATTAATATTTTGTCATTTTTCGGTGAGTTTATATATACGCGTTTCCACTACATTATAGTGATGTGGATCGTGGCAGTTAAAATCTAATTTTCACTACCACCCTAAACCCACCCAAGGAGCATGGTTCGCCATGCTCCACCCACATCCTAATAAGTTTATAGCCAAAACACGGTGTTTATCGCATAGCACCGAACCCAGAAGAAAGGTATATAAACCTGAGCAGAAAAGTGTGGGATGTAAGGTGTAGATGCATGGACGATGGAGGAAACTAATTAGATTAGGGTAATTCTAAAGTTCTGAATAAGGTATTCTCCTTTTTTCTGTTTCAATTTTCTTCTCCCTAGCTAGGTTTTCATATTGCATAGAGTAGCTGTTGTCGAATCTCCTATAGCAGAAATCACCAACAATTAAGCCTGTTATTACGGTGTTACTAAATTCTACTCCTTTCAATTTACTCTTAAGCTCATCGGTTTTCTTATTTAGATTCCCACCTCTAAACATAGGCATTATAAGTAGGACTCCGTCAGGATCACGTACATTGAAAATTGCCGTATACCTGTTACTCACGAGGTTATCATCGGCAATAACATCGAACCTCAAGTTGTCTCTGCTTGCTTGAAATGCAGGAATATAGAGTCTGTTAAACTGTATTATTCCGACGTAAGAGACGGGTAGATTAGTCTGGCATATTGTTACTCTTTTCAATAAGCCTGATTCTAGCATTTTATAGTAGGAGTACCTTGCGCTACCTTGGGGCAGCCCATTATCTTTGTCTATATCTTGATAGCTCTTCTTGCCATTAATATTCAAATCTTTCAGTACCTTGTAGTCTCTTTCGAATATAGAGTATAACGGTGGTTTTTTAAGATCAGGGCGCCTATGCCAGATTCGATCAGCTAGCATTTCAAAGAACTGGGGGCGCGTAGGTATGAAGCCGTATGTTGCCAGTACGGCCTTTACATACCATAGGCACTGATAATTTTGTAGTGCCCTATTTCTTAGCACATCCAATCCTGATTCCCCGGCTTTTATCTCCATGTCTGCTACAACATATAGCAAGACATCGTACTCGCCTTTTACGAGAGCACAAAGTTGCACCATTGGTAGTGGTTCAAAAGCAGCTCTGAGCTCTTCAGTTGTAGGAACTTTATCGAGGAATTTTATTAGGACAACGTACTCTTGGAAACCTATTTTGTATGGGTCGAACTCGGCAGTGTATTTAAGACCATACTTTATTTCTAGCGCTTTAACTTTCCTTGTTGCTGCTTGCGCGCTTATGCCAAGAAGTTTGCCTATAGACTTCATTCTGGCCCTGCCGTTCATGCTCAGTATAGTTAGTATCTTTGCTTCTTCCTCAGTAACCGTAGGCGCCACAGTTTCTGAACCACTCTTTATTGGCCTTTCGTTTTGTTTTTGAGGCTCTAGCAGCATTCCATGGCTCTTAACTATGGCCATCGCTTTTTCGAGCTCCTTTTCCTCTTTTGTTGCACTCTTCTTGATGAAAGCGCCTTGCTCAGTTATTCTACCAAAATATTCTGATGTGCGAGATTTATTGCCTGCCTTTCCCTGATCAGCATACGACACCTTATACAGATAAAACCTACCTCCAATCTTACTTAGGTATATGTTTCCATACTCTGCCTTGAGTTCTGTGTATTTTTCTGCAACAAGCTTTGGGATACTTGCTTTCATAATAATTTTATTACTATTTAAGTATTTAAAGCTTCTCCTTTATATGAGAGACATAATGAGTAAATACAACTTTTTATTATTGAAATCTCCTTATATTTATGTATAGATGGGCATTTTGCATTATTAATAAGACAAACTATATATACTTTGGGCTCCATAATATAATCAAGTGGGGATTGCCATGGGTATGAGGAAGAATAGTGCTTCTAATCCAAATCGCGCTATTGCTAGATATCTCAACCATCCTTGGCGAAAGCCAATTCACCCAACTCTGAGATACAAGGTCTACGTGGCTTTCTTCTTTGTGCCCATGACAACTCCACAAACTATTCCTAGTGCTAAGCATAATGTTTGATTTTTATGATACCCATTGAAAAATATGGACCAAGAGAGCAGGACTTCCTTGAAAAGCATGAAGACTTTCTGTTCAAGCTTGATATCATTGCGCTTGTGAGCATAATAGTGCTCGCTATAGCTATGATATTTTAATGCCTGGAAAACCTGGCGGGAGCATGGTGCGCAAACGGGGAATATTGCACAGATTCTATCTGATCGAGCCAAGGGAGAATGCCAGCGCGGATGAACTTGCCGAGAAGCTCATCTCTTTGAAGCCTGTTGAGGAGGTATTCCTCACTGATGGCGACTATGGGTTCCTTGTGAAGACAAGGTTCTTCGAAGGCAGTGAACCTGATGACATAACAAAGTACATTTCAAGGAACGTGAGCAAGAAGTTCGGAAAGATCGTGAGCTACTTCCAGTACAGGAAATAAAACAAAACTTTACTTCCCATCAGAAAATTACAGGAAAGGCTTAAATATCACATCGTAGCATTGGTATCAAAGCTGTGCAATGCCATGGGGGGACGGATTGCTTGCGCCGCTTGAATTAGTGAGGCCTAATGAAAGGAGTAGGGAGGGAGATAAACCCAAACCTGATGCCAGATGAGCAGATCGTATATAGGACTCGTGCCGGAAAATTCTCATTTTCTAGATATCTGCCAGCTTCTACGGTAATAGCAACCAACAAGAGGCTTCTTGTCTACAGGCCTATAAGGCTTTTCTCAAAGCACAAGACATACTTCTATGACAGGATAGAGTCAGTGAGTGTAAGAAAGGGGCTACTTGCGTCAACATTTGTCATAAGCACCGAGCTTGGGGGCAGCAATGGCAAGGAGATACTTTTCTACAATGCATCAAAGCTGCTATCCGTATTTGGAATAGTAAGCAACCAGATAAGGTCAAGCAGGGACCCGCACTATGGCGAGAAAATAAGGGCGCATTCCCTTGACACGAGGTATGCAGTGTTGAAAAGCACGCAGCAGTTCGCTGCGCCTGACAAGAAGAGCGAGGCGCAACTGTCAGGATTGATACGCCCTGTAGTAGAGGAGCAAGTTGCAAGGATTCCGTTGCAGGAAATTCCAAGGCCTCTTGTTGACGTTGCAGAGCAGAAACCAGTGAAAATGCCAGATGCGCCGAAGCCAAAGCTGCTCATCAGCGTAAACTCCGTGCTTTCGATAACACAAAAGCTTCAGAAATATTTCAACAGCAGTGCACTGCAGCCCCAGCGCGTTGAGGTTGGCTACTACGCTGCCGGAGACGATCTCTTCAAGCCTGAATCGCTTATAGAGGGGGCTGAGCCAGCCGGAGTGGCAGAACTGCAGAAGGGCAGGAAGCCAAAGACCGGGAGGAAATTCAACCCTGACACAGAGCTCCAGATTTTCAGGATAAGGAAGCTCAGGGCAAGCAAGGTCAGCGGCACCTCTGTCAACGAGCAGTTGCCATACCAATTTAGCCTTTTTAATCTAAAATAAACGCTATGGACATCGAGTCTATCAAGGGGAGGCTTCCTAACGAGATAATAGAGTCTATTTCTGGAAGGGGGATAAAGAGCTTTACTCCACCGCAAGAGGAGGCGATAAAGAAGGGACTGCTTGATTGGGAAAACATTGTAGTGGCCTCGCCAACTGCAAGCGGAAAAACTCTGATAGCCGAGATTGCCTGCGTCAACTCTGTCATAGCAAAGAGGATGAAGAGCGTATATATTGCGCCGATGAGGGCGCTTGTGATGGAGAAGTTCCATGAGTTCCGCGAGGCATACCCATACATAAGATCAACGGTCTCGATAGGCGACCTTGATTCAGGAGACCTGTCGCTGCAGAACTATGAGGTGCTGTTTGTCTCTACAGAGAAGTTTGACAGCCTTCTCAGGCACGGGATAAACTGGCTTGACAGAGTAGGCTGTGTTGTATTTGACGAGGTTCACATGATCGATGACCCTTCGAGGGGGCCTACTCTTGAAGTGCTGATAACAAAGCTTGCGACAACATGCAAGGCGCAGATAATTGCACTCAGCGCAACCATAGGGAACGCAGACGAGCTCGCGAAGTGGCTTAATGGAAAGCTTGTGCAGAGCGAGTACAGGCCTGTGAAGCTCAAGAAGGGAGTTGAATTTGGTGGAAAGGCGTACTATCCTGATGAGAAATATGGGATTGAGCCTGTTGAGGAGGAGCTTGGCGGAAGCAGCGGCATTCCAGAAATCAGGATATTGGAGGACACCCTTGAGAGGAAGAAACAGGCGCTTTTCTTCTATGCCACAAAAAGGAACGCAGAAGCGGGCGCGACAAAGCTTGCAGACCATGTGGAAAGGGTGCTTACACAGGAAGAGAGGAAGAAGCTTGATGAGCTTGGCAACGGCGTGCTCAACGCGCTTGACAGGCCGACGGAGCAGTGCATGAAGCTTTCAAGGCTTGTGAAGAAGGGAGTTGCGTTCCATCATGCCGGGCTTGTAAACGCGCAGAGGGCAAAGATAGAGGATGCATTCAAAAGCAATCTTCTCAAGACGATATGTTCCACAACCACGCTTGGCCTTGGGGTCAACCTTCCTGCTCACACAGTGCTTGTACGGGACACGAGCAGGTTTGAGGGCGGCTCAAACGAGAGCATTGGTGTCAATGTAATACTACAGTTGTTTGGCAGGGCAGGGCGTCCGAAATACGACAATGAGGGAAGGGCGCTGCTAACAGCTCCGTACAGGGACAGGGTTGCAGACCTGTACAAGAGCTACATAATTGCAGACCCAGAGGCGATAGAGTCAAAGCTGGGGATAATCCCTGTGCTAAGGACCCATGTGCTATCCTTCATAGCTGAGAACTTCCTCAATGACAAGAAGTCGATACACAGGTTCCTCATGAAAAGCTTCTACGGCTTCCAGTACGGAAACGAGAAGCATGTGAAGAACCTTGTTGATGAGATAACCGACGACCTTGTTGAGTTTGAGTTTATTGAGGAGAAGGAGAAGGATACTTTCATTGCAACAAGGATAGGCAAGCGGGTTAGCGAGCTCTACATAGACCCATTGTCAGGAAGGTGGATACTGAACACGCTTGAGCGCGACAACGACAAAATTGCGAACCTGTACATGATATGCAATACACTGGAAATGCGACCCTACGTCAGAGGAACGGATGAGGCAGAGGAGATGTTTGCCGCTTACAGGTTTGTCTTCAAGGACAAGAAGCTCTACAATGAGTTTGACAAAATGGATTATGGTTATTATGACCCTGTCAGAGCGTTCAGCACCGCGCTTATGCTGAATGACTGGATAGAGGAGCAAAAAGAGCAAGACATAGTGAAGAAGTACAAGACAACGCCTGGAGAGCTCTTCTCGAAGCTGTCAAATGCTGACTGGATGATTTACTCTGCGACAGAGCTTGCGAAGCTGGTGCACAGGCCGCTCCATGACCTGATAGACCTCAGGGTAAGGCTCAGGTACGGAATCAAGGAGGAGCTCCTTGACCTTGTGCGCCTTGAGCAGATAGGAAGGGTAAGGGCAAGGATACTCTACCTTGCGGGAATAAAAACAGTGGCTGACATAAGGAAGAACAGGGAGAGGGTGTCTGCGCTGCTTGGAAAAGAGGTTGGAGCAAAGGTGCTCTCTCAGATAAGTGAATGAGATGGAGATTAGCTGTGATCGCTTCAGGGTTTTCCTGAGAAGCTTCAGCATGGCAGATGCAGATGCGCTTAGCGTTATAGGGAACGACCCTGATGTGTCTTACAACATGGTGGACCTGCAGAGGATACCGAGCCCGTTCAGCAAGGCTGACGCGCAGCGCTTCATAAACATTGCATCAAGGGAGCAGATGGACAGCTCGGGGCTGCACTTTGGAATAAGGCTTAAGGTCGGCGATCTTGTAGGCGCATCCATGATGAAGCTGGACCTCAAGAACAAGAGCTGCGAGATCGCATACTGGATAGGCAGGGATTACAGAAGGAAGGGATACGCAAGGGAAGCAGTAAGGCTGATGCTTGACTTTGCGTTCAACAGGTTAAAGCTGAACAGGGTGCAGGCTGACTCGCTTGCATCGAATGATGCGTCTCTTGGGCTGCTTAATTCGCTGGGGTTCACAAAGGAGGGGACACGGAGGCAGCGCCTCTACCACAACGGGGCATTCATAGATGACATAACGTTGAGCCTGCTGAAGAGCGAGTACAGCGACAAAATCGAGAGCAAACTGGTTGATTAGTTCCGCTAATTCCCATGCATTAAATACCTTCTCATCATCATTCATTACGCAAGCTTTGAAGGGGTTGGTATGTATATTCCTAAATCTACGATAAAGAGGATACTGAAGGAAGCTGGGGCAACAAGGATAAGCAACGAGGCTATGCAGATATTCCAGAGGGACATGAACAGGATGGCGTTTGGGATAGCGCAGAGGGCCGTAGTCCTTGCAAGGCATGCGAAGAGAAAGACCATTGGCGCATCTGACGTAAAGCTCGCGATAGCGCGTTAGCCGTATATGAAGGGAATTGTCGATATAAAGATTTTTAGAACCACTATTGCAAGAACCGCTGGAAGGCCTATTATTGCTATGAGTATCCATCCAAGCAGAGCCACAGTTATGCCAAGGCCAAACACGGAATTTACAATGAGCACCACGATCAGGCCAAGCACGCTATTAACCACAAGACCGGCAAGCATCTTGCCCAGGTGGAATATTATTACCGCAACTGCGACTATTAGAACTATGAGTATTATGGCGCTGGCCAGGCTCCCAAGCGCACTGAGCAAGAACAACATGAGCATATAGCTCAGTTATATAATAAAAACCATAGCATGCGCTTATGTCCATAATACGCAAGGGATATATATATCTTGCAAACACTAATAGAAAGCGAGCAGTGGCAGGTGAGCAGCCAACCGAAAGGAGGAAGCTCCTCCCATATCCAATGGCACAAGTGGCTTAGGGCCTTATTCGGAACAGAAACGATACCAGGGCAATGCATAAGCGATGACGAGACGAGCGCATTGTGATGGATGAAACGCGCCGATGGTGTGCTGGTATGCAAGTCGATTATCGACGCTCAGTCTAATGCTGCATAAAACAAAAGGAGGGCTACGGCCTGCCGCTACCCTTATTTTTAAGGCTTAAATACCTGAACGGTCAACTTGCCAGTGAGTGTATGGCACTATCGTCAAGAGTTGGAATGCAGCAGGGCGTGGAGCACAAGCTGAGCTACAGCACTGGCCTGTCCGGCGACATACCCAAAAGGTCAGCAGAGGACGAGCTGCTCACAAAGCGGCTCAGGACCTATGCAACCATAGGGTACTCACTTATACTTGAGGGCTCTGTTGCAGTGTACTCTGCCCTAAGGAACTACTCGGTGCATGCGCCAAGGTTCTTTAACCAGATCGGCCCCGGATTCATTAGCTACGCGCAGTTTTCAAGCTATTCCAATGTGCAGCTGCAGGACGGAATCATATTTGGCGTGGGGATGGGCCTTGCTGCCACAGGATTGGTTCTCATGGGCGATGTTGCAATCGACAACATCGAGTACACCGTATTGAGAAGGATCAGGCGCGATGTAGGCAATGCATTCAGGAAGCTGTTTATAGGGGTGGGGTCATTCCTTGTAGGGGCGTATACGGCGTCAGGAGCTGATACGAAACGTGATTACGATTACTCTGCTGCACAGAGCGCGGCACCCCCTGCCTGGGCAACGACCCCGCAGAATGTTTTCAACGGCTCGCTTGACTGGGCTTACCAACTCGGCGCAGTGACAGGAATTGGGCTGCTTGCCATCGGCGCGGGTGTCATTGTTTCGTACCTCGCCTATGACACATACAAAAGAAGAAAACTCCTAAGAGAAAAGGAGCGGGTTTTGCTAGAGCGGCTCGCTGACATGCCCCAGTCAAGGCAATATAACAATCTTTAAATACCTTGCTAGAACATTCAAAGCAAGGTGAAGGCATGAAATCTTCATTGTTAAGATACATGGGAATAGGGATACTCGCGCTTGCCGTAATGACGCAGTACGCTGGCGCATTCAGCTGGGTGCTTTATGGTAATGTCACGAACGCAAGCACATGCGCAGCAATAGCAGGTGCTGTTGTTTCATCTCCGTACAACGGCGGAGCCTCTAACATAACAAATACACAAGGCCAGTATAGGTTGTATCTCGGGCAAGGCTCGTTCAACGTCACTGTTTCAGCAACAGGCTACCAGAGCGGAACGTACACAACACCCGGATACTTCAGCGGCGCGTGGGCGCACAACTTCTCGCTGATCCCAGTTGGGGGAAGCGCCAAGAGCCCACCATGCTTCAGCGGGTCGGGGACAACTGTTGTGACAAACACAATACAGACTACATCTGTGCCTGCAACAACCGTTCCTGCAACGACCAACCAGAGCAGCGTTGGCCCGTCCTCTTCGACAAACAACACTGGTACATACATCGTGGTAGCGATAATAGTCATAATAATTATCGTGGCTCTTATATGGTACCTGTCAAAGAGTGGAAAGAAGCAGCAGACGCACCACCACCAGACCTAACTTTGATTTAGGGGTTTTGCCCCTCTTTTTGTTATGCTAGAGTAGAACACACGAGGCAAATTTGCAAATATGCGCAAACAAATGTGCGCAAATCAGCATGTTTAAATACCATTAACTTTAATTGAATTGCAATGGTGTAGGTGACAATATGAATAGAGAAGCTGCAAAACGCGCAGAGGCAGGGGCGCAGCCTAGGCACATGCCGAGCGCAACAGACAGGACAGAGCGCGATGTTGAGCGTGCCCTTGACAGGCATATTGAAGAGCATGTGCTCAGACCGATTGACTACGGACGGCGCATTCTTGATATAGCGAGGTTTGCGGATAACCCCAGGAGCGTTGGCGCGCTAAGGGAGGCGCTGGCCACGACAAACGTGCCTTCTGCCGTAATCACGCGGCGCAACCTGCGGGTGAACCTTAACCTGGTTGCGGCTGCAACCAACAATGTGGCAGATGTCAAAAGACTGGCAGAGATGAGCACGCTTGACTTCGATATCAATGTCAGCAAGAATCCGCCAAAACTGGTAGGCTACAAGCTTGTAAATGGCGCAACGTTCTATTTAGTCGAATCGGGTGAAGACCTGGTGGCTGCTGCAAAGGAGCGCGGGATAAGATGGATCACCGCAAGTGTGATATTGCTGCCGCCCCCAAGACCAAGAAACATGGATATCGTAGAAACCAGCCAACCTGACAGCGGGATTGTCACGCTTGTCGCACTGCCAGGACATGATTCGTTCCCTGCACATGAACTGCTCAGGGTGCCGCCCAAATTCGGCCCTGTTGTGGCAACGCTGCTTAGGGCTAGAGGAATGAGAGTACACGAGATAGGCGAGTACGAGATTTAGAGGACAGGCTTGGAAATAACGCAACCCTTAAATACCATAATGGACTGATTGCTTCCTGGGAGCTATGGCGGTCACGAGAGGAATTGTTCCTATACACACGTCTGCGCTGAAAGACCCGCAAACGCTTGCTGACGTCTTCAGAGCCCATGGAGTAGAACTTCCGGGATGGCTCAGGAACTCGAAGGACCTAGTCTCAAGATTTGACCTCGTCTCTCCAACTGATTTTAGATATTCTGTTCCTGAGCTTGACAGATATTTCTCTGAAGAATCATTCGTAAGGCATAAGGCAAGAGTGGAAGTCGCTTTGGTAAGGGTGCTGGCAAGAAGGAAATTGATAAGCGCAAGAGCCGCAGACCTGATATCCACTGCTTCGAGAAGAGTCACCGCGTCTGAAACTTATGAAATTGAAGAGAAGACAAAGCATGACATAATAGCACTGGTCAGGGCTATACAATCCCATATACCAAATGTGGAAGGCAGAGAAGAGGCGGTGGCTGCAGTCCACAGAACAGCAACATCCTATGACATAGTTAATACTGCGAATGCGCTTAGGATAAGAAACGCGTTCAGGCAAGTCATAATACCAGATCTAATAAAACTTGAGGGTGCTTGGCTAAAGACATTGATGGAACATAAAGAAACCCTGCAGGTTGGAAGAACCCATACGCAGTGGGCTGAGCCCGTGACCTTCGGGTTTGTATTGGCGTGGTACGCTGATAGGCTTGGTCGCAGGATATTGCAGCTCAGGAGCGCGGTAAATGCCCTGGAAGGGAAGTTCTCTGGTGCTGTTGGAACACATGGAGCAGCAAGTTTGTTCGTTCCGGATCCTGCAAAATTCGAGGCAGAAATCCTAGGCGTACTTGGAGTTAAGCCAGCAAGAATAACGACACAGATAGTGCCGCCAGAACAGCAAGTGGACTTGATGCATGCCACTGTAAGCGCATTGGGAGTAATAGCAGGCTGGGCCCAGGACATGTATCATCTGCAAAGGCCTGAGATCGGAGAGGTGGGCCAGCCAAGGGGAGATGATGTATCTGCCTCTTCAACAATGCCATTCAAGACAAACCCTGTTGGGCTTGAAAACATCATGAGCGTGTTCAAATACCTACTGCCACGCACAATCCCTGGTTACCTTAACCAGTTATCGCTGCACCAGCGCGACCTTACAAACTCTGCGGTTGAAAGATTTGACCCGGAAGCGTTTGTACTTTTTGACTATTCGGTTAGAAGGGCCCTCAGAGTAACAAAATCCTTGAAACCGCACGCAGCGCAGATGCGTGCAATCTTTGACAGAAGCGCAGGGCAGATAATCGGAGAGCCGCTGCATCTTCTGCTCGCTGCAAATGGCTACCAGACATCTCACGAAACTGTTGGCAGACTTGCAGACAAGGCGAGGGAAACCGGGAGGCCGCTGATGGAGCTCGTGAGGGCTGACCCTGAGCTGCAGCAATTTATAGAAAGGTTCACGCCTGGGCAGATAGCCCTTATGTCAGATCCATCAAGATACATAGGGATAGCGCCACGAAAGGCGGAGAACATAGCAAGATACTGGGCAAATAAGCTCAGAATAGAATTATAATTGGGTGTTATTATGACAGGAAGCACAACAAGAGCAAGGGCACATGCAAGGGGAATAACAAGAGTACACGAGGCACAGCTTGGTGAGCTGGTGAGAGAGGGCAAGGTCAAGGACGTGCGCGTTGATGAGCATGACCCGGCAATATTGACGTTTGATTTTTCACGCAGGATAAGTGTGTTCGACCTGATAATACCGAGCCTAGTGCCATTCAAGGACACAACACTTGCGCAGGAGGCGCAGTACATGTTTGGTGTAGCTGAAGCCATTGGGGTCTCCACCCATTATATGGGTATGGATTCCCCTACAAGAATGCGGGTCAGAAGAGCCAGGGTCAAAGAAGTTTTAAAGCGAAGCGACGGAATTGACGTTCCTGGAAGATTTGTGAACGGAGAATTCATAACCCGTTACTATGCCGCCGGATCTATGCTCGACAGATTGAAGAGTGGAAAGGTTCCGCCGTCACAGTTTGGCCTTGACCACATGCCAAAACCGGGAGAGCAGCTTCCAAAACCGGTTTTCGAAGTGACTACAAAGTTCGAAGATACTGACAGGCCGATAGCGGGAGATGATATTCTCAAAATATGCGGTATATCAAAAGAGACGCTCAGAGACATAGAGGAGATAACACTAAGAGTGGACAATGCAATACAAAGAGCTGTGGGTCAAAGGGGAATACTCCATGTAGACGGGAAGAAGGAATTTGCACTTAGCGCTGACGGAAAGCCCGTCTTGGTCGACACATTCGGAACAGCAGACGAGGACAGGTGGTGGGACCGCGCTGCCTATGATGCAAATCCTGAAGGGGCGCAGGACCTTTCCAAGGAATTCGTTAGGCAGAGGTACAGAAAAGAGATAATGTATGATGGGACCGCGCTTGGAATGCAGGGCAGACCTTATCACGCAGCGCTTACGGCGGTGAGAGCGGAAAACAACGCACGAAGAGAAGCGAATAAGAGGCTGCATAGGAAACTTGATAGCGGCCTGATACCAGAGCCGCCTATACCAGCCCTGTCTGAGGCACAGGTTGCACAGACGAGTGAACTCTACAGAAAAGTCGCAGAGAGACTAACTGGTCAGAGCAACAGCAACTGGATAGCGGGGTTCGCTGCAGAGGCATGATTATTGGCGATGGCATGGAAACACCGCAGCAAACAACAAGGGTTCCGATAGGAAACGTGACCATACTGCTTGGCTCAAAGAGCGACGAGAAAGTTGCAGAGTCAATAACAAAGACGCTCAGGAACATAGGGGTAGGTTATCAGGTGCGCATAAGGTCTGCGCACAGGGACCCTGAAAGACTTAGGGAATTCCTAAGAGGTGAAATGGCCGAAGTGACTGATGTATTCATAGGAGTTGCGGGCGTTGCGGCTGCGCTTCCCGGCGCAATAGCAAGCGAAAGGAGGACAGCTCTTGTGATAGGCGTGCCAGTGCCAGATGCCCAGGGAGATGATTCCATACCATTGAACTCAATGCTCTATATGCCGCCTGGCGTGCCGGTTCTTGTTGTAGGCGGCCCTGGCGCCCCGAAGAATGCTGCCATAGCAGCAGCACAGGCGATTGCGCTGAGATACCCGGAAATGACTGATAGGTTAACCGACTTCGTTGAAAGGGACAGGGCGAAAAGCGCTGACGGAGCTCAAGAAGTTGAGAAGAAATTGGAAACCGCATAAATGATTATTGTGATATTATGGCAGACCTGAAACCACAAGAGCTAATCAGAGACGACCTTGAGATAAGGACAGCTGTGCTTAGCGTCTTCAACAAAACGCCTGGCTTATTTGCACTTGCGCAGGAGCTTAACAGCCTCAATGTCGAGATTTTTGCCAGCGGCTCCACCTACAAGGCGCTCATGGAAAGAGGGATAAGGGCGCGCCCAACAAGCGATCTTGTGAGCTTTGTCGAGCCTGAAACGCTTGACGGCCGCGTGAAGACTTTGCACCCTGAGATATACATGGGCATACTTGCTGCAAGGAACAACCCTGAGCACATGGCAACCCTTGAAAGGCACCACGTGCCACTTATAGACATGGTTGTGGTTGACATCTATCCGTTTGAGAAGAAGGTTGCCGAGCCTGGAGTCACTTTTGAGGGTGCAAGGGAAAACATTGACATAGGAGGCATAACGCTTGGCAGGGCTCCGGCAAAGGCGTTTGACTCTGTGCTGGTGGTGTCAAGCGAGGAACAGTATCAAAAGGTCATAAATGAACTTAAGGAGAGAGATGGTAAAATCTCCTACGCGACAAGACTCAGGTTCGCGGGGGCGCTGTTCAGGTTAACAAGCGGCTACGATGCTGCAATAGCAGACTATATGTTAAAGAGGCTTGTAGAGCTTGAAACAGGAACTGCAGGAAAGGCAGAAAGTAGGGCAGCAGGAAGACCTGCAGCAAGCAGGAGCAGAAGCAAAAATTGATCAGTGCCTGAACGTCCTCTTGTCAGTGAACAAGAGCGACATTCCCAGTTCGTTCGCTTTGGCAAGCACCTCTGGTTCGTTCTTGCCCTTGTTCTTTTCCCCGCCTGGGCACATTATTGTACGCGCGCCCAGATTGTATAGCTCCTCAACTCCATCAGGGAATGGGAAGAAGCCGTCAGTTGCAGCTGATGCGCCGTCAGTTTTAAAACCCATCTTATGTGCTTTCAACCCTGCAAAGCGCGCGGAGTCCGCCCTCTTCTGCTGGCCTCCTGCCGCGCCTATTAGCTGACCCTGGTTTACAAGAGCAACTGCGTTGGAGGTCATGCTCCACGCTACATCCCATGCAATTATGGCATTTGCAAGCTCTGCCTCGGTAGGCCGTCTAACAGTAGCAAGTCTCCATGGTTGCTCGCCTGCCCACGCCTGTGTGTCCGGGTCCTGTATAAGTATTCTGCCTCTTGAAAGGCTTCTGAGCTCAAATTCTGAGTACAATGTTCCCCTTTCGGTTGTCCATTCAGGCGTGAAGTCAACAAGCCTGACTGTTTTGCCTTTTGGGATCATCTCTGGCACGCCAACCTCAAAGCCGGGTGCAACTATGCATTCCAGGAAGTGGCCTGTGTCAAGCAGGGCATTTGTTGTTGCTACAGACCATGGTTTGTTAGAAGCAGCTATGCCGCCGAAGTTTGCCTCCACATCGCCCAACCTTGCATCTCGGAAAGCATTTTCTTGATCGTGTCTTATTGCCGCGCCGCTCGCTTCTGTGTGCTTTACTATTGCAACTATATCTTCACCGTCAATGCCTCCACCTCTAAGAAGCGGAAGGTGCCTGTCAAGGCGCTCTACAAGTCTGAAAGCCCTGTCCATGTCTCCCTCGTTGTTGAACGAGACTGCTTTCCTGCCCCTAAGCTCGGTGTGATGCGCACTTGTGGGTTCAAGAACTGCGCCTCTCTGGTCCCAGTTTTCCCCGTACCTTAAAGGAGTAACTATAAGCTCTCTAGTTCGTTGAGACCCATCAGGGTATATCTCCGTTATGCGGAGCTTTTCCGGCAACTGCCTTGTCCTTGAAGAAGTGCCGCCATTGCTCGCCATCAAACCCTCCAGCGACTACTTTGCTACACCTTATATTTAAACCTTGTTATCTTGCTTTTCCTTGTATGAAAAGCCACGAGACCTGATAAAAATCTTTATAAGCCTTCACGTTAAATAATATTATGGGCAGCTATAATAAAAAAATGCTAGATGCAGCAGTAGCGTTTAATTTTGATGACCTGATTGTGCTACCTGGCCTTGCGCAGGTAGAGCCCAAGGATATTTCAATAGGCACCAGGTTCACCAAGAACATAGCGCTTGGCGTCCCGTTTGTCTCTTCTCCTATGGACACGGTAACTGAAAGCGCAATGGCGATTGCGCTGGCAAGAAGGGGAGGTGTAGGAGTAATACACAGGAACTGCAGCCTCGAGGAGGAGCTCAACATGGTGAGGGCGGTGAAGAGGGCCGAGTCCTTCATAATAAGGAATGTCATACTGATAAGCAGGAATTCCACGGTTGGAGAGGCGAGCACAATAATGCTTGAGAATCACATATCT
Organism: Microcaldota archaeon; assembly: GCA_030037495.1. Lineage (GTDB taxonomy): Archaea > Micrarchaeota > Micrarchaeia > Micrarchaeales > Micrarchaeaceae > JAJZYD01. Next base: position 41,396 of record JASHRG010000003.1, read on the forward strand.
GGATTGCCAGTGGTCGAAGCTGGGAAGCTTGTTGGGATACTCACAAGCAGGGACGTGAGGGCCAATGACCCGGTGAACAGGGTAGAACAGGCAATGACAAAGGATGTCATCACCGCGCACGAGGACGTGACAGAAACCGAGGCGATAAACCTGATGCGGTCAAATAGGATCGAGAAGCTCCCTGTTGTGGGCAGCGACGGCACATTCAGGGGCCTGATAACCTACAAGGACATAATAACAAGGGGCAAGTACCAGCACGCGCTCCGCGACAAGGACGGGAGGCTTGTTGTTGCGGCTGCTGTTTCCCCGTTTGACCTCGAGAGGGCGAAGGCGCTATCCAAGGATGCCGATGCACTTATTGTTGACGTTGCGCATTTCCATAATTCAGCGGTGATAGCCGCAACAAAGAAGATAATAAAGGAAACGGGACGGGAGATAATAATAGGAAACCTTGGGACAAAGAAGGGTGTGCTTGACTCAGTCTCTGCGCTTGACTCTGTTGCCGCGCTCAGGATGGGAATAGGAAGCGGATCCATCTGCATCACCACAGAAGTGACCAGGGCCGGGTCCCCCACATTGTTCGCTGTCTCGCAGGCAGCTGACGCGCTTGAGGAGCTGGGCTCAGACATACCAATAATCGCAGATGGTGGTATAAAGAACTCGGGGGATATCGCGCTTGCGTTCGTTTTCGGAGCCTCTTCAGTTATGATGGGGCAGGTGTTTGCAGGTTGTGAGGAGAGCCCAAGCCCAAAAACCAGGATAGAGGACAAGTACTACAAGGTGCACAGGGGCATGGGCAGCGCAGCTGCAAGGGCAAAGAGGGCTATAGTAGACAGGTACGCGGATTCAGGAGGCAAGAACATCGAAGAGGGCATTGAGATACTTGTTCCATTCAGGGGCAGGGTAGATGACGCTGTTGACGAGCTTGTCGGAGGCCTGAGGGCAGCAATAGGCTACGCTGGCGCCACAGACATACGCGAAATGAGGAATGCAAGCGTTGCGCTTGTGCGAACGCCTGCGCACAAGGATGGGATAAGACTCAAGGGCAATAAGTAAGCCGTGATTCTGTGAGGGACACAATACTTGTTCTAGACTTCGGTGGACAGTACACACACATGATTTCCAGGAGGGTGAGGGAGCTTAACGTCTATTCTGAGGTGATGCCCTGCGACATCAGCATCAAGCAAATAAACGAGTTGGAAAAAAGGTTGAAGATAAAGGGAATAATACTTTCTGGAGGTCCTCTTAGCGTTTACGAAAAGGATGCGCCAACATTTGATAAGAGCATACTTGAGCTTGGAATTCCTGTGCTCGGTCTTTGCTATGGCCATCAGTTGATAGCACAGATATCAGGAGGAAGAGTAGAAAGGGCAGTAAAGAAAGAGTTCGGCACCGCAACAGCAACGATAATGAAAGACAAGGGCATACTTTCTGGGCTCTCTTCAAAAGAGAAAGTGTGGATGAGCCATGGTGACACCGTATTTGAGTTGCCGGAGGATTACGAGGTATTAGCGCGTAGTGACAACACACCGGTAGCCGCTTTCCGTCACAGAAGCAAGCCAATATATGGGCTGCAGTGGCACCCGGAGGTTACACACACTGAAAAAGGAAAAAGAATGCTAAGCAACTTTGTGATTACAGAGTGTGGATGCAAGGCAGATTGGAAAGTTGAAGACCTTGCAAAGAGAGCTGTAGATGAGATAAAGCAAACTGTGGGGAAAGGTAGATGTGTGGTAACGTTGAGTGGGGGTGTTGATTCTACCACAGCTGCGGTGTTGGTCGCGAAAGCGGTTGGAAAAAATCTAACTTCGGTTTATGTTGATACAGGTTTCATG
>JASHRG010000013.1 GCA_030037495.1 Microcaldota archaeon
CCTTGTCGCCCTCGCTAGCCTTGAACTTCCTGAGGCTCTCCGACTTGACAAGGTCGTTTGCAAAGATTATCCTCTGAAGGGTCCAGAGGTCGTCAAGAGTGTCAACCCTAAGCTTGAGCTTGCCCTCGCCCTCATAGAACTTGATTACCTTCATGGAATCAAGTAAATTCGGGTAATAAGGTTAATAATCCATAGTGATTAAGTCTAGTGTGACTTAATGGCGCATCCATTCCAGATAGGCGCATCAGCGGGCGGCATAGCGGGCGGCGCATACGCCTGGATTCTTTCGCTGATACACACGTACGGCTACCTGGGCATAGTGGTGCTCATGATACTTGAGGGAGCATCGCTCCCTATACCCAGCGAGGTGATCGCGCCCGCAGCAGGTTTCCTATCGGCAAGGGGCGTGTTCTCCTTCCCTGTGGCATTCATCGCGGTGCTGCTCGGCAACACCGTAGGGATTGCGATAGACTACACGATAGGGTACTACATAGGGAAGAAGGTAGTATACAACAACCTGCACAGATTCCGCATCAAGAAGTCCACGCTTAAGGCATTCGACGCGTGGTTCAACAGAAACGGGGCGTTTGCGGTCTTCATCTCAAGGCTCATCCCAGAGGTGAGGGGACTGATGAGCTTCCCGGCAGGCTTTGCCAAGATGCCATTGAAGAAATTCTTCTTCTGGTCAATACTCGGAAGCGCGATCTGGGACATTGTGCTCATGCTGTTCGGCTACTACGTCGTGTCAACCAGCAGTGTAGCCATTGAAGTGGGCGCGCTCGCCATATTCATAGTGATACTCTACTTCATCTACAAGACATTCATGTCAAGCGTGAGGGGGAAAAGGCGCACTAGATAACTGTTTTATAGCTATACTCACAAAACTACTCCTGTGATGATTGAGGTGAAAGCTGAGCCTTTTGGCTGTGAAGATAAGTAGGCGGGCTGATATTTTGGATGTGCTACAAAAACTTGGAAAAAGCAGCATTCGCGCCACTGACATAGCCTCACAGTACTGGTGCGAGCGCCAGATGGAATTGAACTACATACACGGTTCAAAGATAACAGAAGAGATAAAGAAGGGAAGGGAGCTTCACGAGGAGCTTGAAAGCGAGGTAAACGTACCCATAATCCTGATGCCAAAGAGCTACGCAGACTTCATGTACAAGGTGCTGTACACCAGCGTGCGCGCGCTTGAGGCTTTGCAAAAGAACAAGATCTCAAGGGAGATACAGGTATACGGCGCCATAAACGGCTTTACAACCGTAGGGAAGATAGACCAGCTCCAGATAAAGGACGAGGAGCTGCAGGTATGGGAGGACAAGACAAGATCAAACGACAACGTGCCAAGCGAGCCACAGATGCTAAGCCACAAGGTGCAGGTAATGCTCTACAAAAAGATGGTGGAGGACCTGAGGGCAAAGATCTACACGCTTGAAATGTTCAGGAAGAAATATGGGATAACATCGCTAAGGATTACTGAGGAGTTTGCAAGGCAGCTCGACGCCCTGAGGGTAGAGAAGCCGATGCAGACCGTAGAGGCGGTGGCCCAGCTGTATTTTGACCTGTTTGCAAGACTGCCAAGGCTAAGCGCAACTTTGCACATACGGTACATGAACCAGTTCACAGGAAAAGAGATTAAGTTGTATAGATTTGATTATGATGAGAACGAGATGCAGAAAGAGCTTGATTACGTGCTGAAATACTGGAAAGGGGAGAGGGAGTCAATGCCAGTGCCAAAAGGTGAGAGCTGGAAGTGCAACTACTGCGCCTTCTTCGGGAAAGAGTGCAAGGTCTGGTGGCCGCAGAAAGGACTGTGATTTCATGCTCAGCAAGGAAGGTCTTAGGGAGGAATTCTCGAAAAACCCCGAGCTATACTACTACACAAGGCTGTTTACAAAGGAGGGGTTTGAAAGGAAGAAGTGCCCCAAATGCGGAATGCACTTCTGGACCTGCGACAAGGACAGGGTGCTGTGCGGCGACCCATCGCATGAACCCTACGCTTTCTTCAAGGATAAGCCACGGGACGTGGGCTATGTAGAGGCATGGAAGATGTTTTCTGAATTCTTTGCAAAGAACGATCACGAGATAATAGACAAGTATCCGGTAGTGAGCAGGTGGAGGCCTGACCTCTACTTCACAATAGCAGGTATTCAGGATTTTCAAAGGATAGAGAACGGAAAGATGAGCTTCGAGTATCCGGCAAACCCTTTGTTAGTGCCTCAGATATGCATGAGGTTCAACGACGTAGCAAATGTGGGAGTGACAGGAAGGCACGGAACCTCATTCATGATGGCGAACCAGACCGCTTTCAATTATCCCAAGGAGGGGTATTGGCGCGACAGGACAATAGAGCTCAACTTCAGATGCCTAACAGATGTGCTTGGAGTTGACAAGAAGACAATAACATACATAGAAGACGTATGGGCGATGGGAGATTTCTCAGAATTCGGCCCAAGCCTTGAGTTCTTCTCGAAAGGACTGGAGCTTGGAAACAACGTCTTTACCCAATTCGAATATGTCGATGGAAAGACGCTTGAGCTGAAGGGCAAGGTTGTTGACGTTGGCTGGGGTTTTGAAAGGTTCATATGGTACATGACAGGGAAGCAGACAGTATACGATGCAATATACCCAAAGGAATTGGAGTACATACACAAAGAGATGGAGATAACGCCTGATGCAAGGCTTTACTCAAAGGTCGCGGGTGCGCTTGCGTCAATAGACCTAAGCGAAATGAAGCACGGCTCAGATGAGGAGAAGATGCTCGTAAGGAAAGCGGGAGTTACAGATGATGAATACAACAGAATAATAAAACCGATGCAGGCCGCATATGCAATAGCAGACCATACACGGACAACACTCTTTGCCATAACGGATGGAGCACTGCCAAGCAATGTGGGAGGCGGCTACAACCTAAGGGTTCTCTTAAGAAGAATATTCGACTTCATGCAGCGCTATGGCAAGAAGCATGTTGATGTTGTTGACTTCTTAATGAAAGTAATAGAGATGCATGCAAAGGAGCTCAAGCCTCTGTACAAGGACATTGATTCAGCATTAGACACAATAAGAAAAGTCATAGCAGCGGAAAACGGGCGCAACAACGCAACAAAATCAGCAGCATCAGGCATCGCAAACAAGATAATCAAGAGCGGAGAGAAGCTCACAATAGAAAAGCTAAGGACATTATATGAAAGCAACGGGATTTCACCAGAGTTCCTTGAATCGGTTGCGCGATCGATGGGGAAATCTCTGGAGATACCAGAAGAGGCTTATGCAAGGATAATGAAGGGGGACTTTGCGGAGGTACACAGGCATGCAAACGCAAAGCAAATCAAGATAAACACGGAAGGATTACCAAGAACAGAACAGCTCTTCTACAAATTTGTCGGCGATGTGCATTCAAAAGTCCTGAAGTGCGAAGGCAATAACGTAATACTAGACCAGACTCCCTTCTATGCAGAGGGAGGAGGCCAGGAAGCCGATTTCGGAACCATAAATGGGCATGAAGTTGACGATGTGCAGAGCATCAACGGAGTAATAGTCCACATAATGAAAGACAAGCCTCCTTTCAAGACTGGCGAAAATGTACACTGCCTTGTAGACCTGAAGAGACGGCTAAGACTAATGGCACACCATACGGCTACTCATCTGGTAAATGCCTCTGCAAGGAAGGTGCTTGGAAAGCATGCATGGCAGGAGGGAGCGAGCAAGACCCCTAACAAGGCAACAATAGACATAGCGCACTTTGAGAAGCTGACGCAGGAGCAAGTTCAGGAAATAGAGAACACGGCAAACGAGTACATAATAAACGGGATAAGGGTTACTCTGGAAGAGCTTCCAAGGCAGAAAGCAGAGTCAACCTATGGATTCACAATCTATCAGGGACATGGAGCGCCCTCAGGAACGCTAAGGATAATAGTAATCAAGGACCTTCAGGGCAATCTGATTGATGCTCAGGCATGCGGCGGTCTTCATCTCATAGGAAGAGAAACTGCAATAGGATTAATCAAGATTATTGCTTCGTCAAGGCCTCATGACGGAATCGATAGGCTTGAATATGTTGCAGGGCCTGCAGCTGTAGAATACGTCAACAGGATGGAAAAAGAAATAAATGAGATAGCAGGCCTCGCCGAATCTGACAAAGATAAGCTAAAAGTCAATATAAAAGTTAAGATGGAGCAAGCGGAAGCTAGCATGCGCCAGGCTGTCTCGCTGGAAAAGGAATTGGCTAGCATGATCTTGGAGAACAAGTTCAATCAGAGAAAGGAGAAAGAGGTGATAGAAAGGGTTGATTTCAATAGGGATATGCTAAGGAATATCGCAAACCTGTTCATCGCAGGACATCAATCGCAATCTATATTGCTCCACAACCCGCGTGGTGATATAGTCGCCATATCGGGCCCAAAGTCGGAGGCAAATGCGCTTGAGCTGGTAAAAGGAGAAGCGAAAAAGCTGAAGAAAGAGTTCAAGGGCGGAGGCACAAAATCATTTGCTCAAGGAGCGCTGATATGAGTATGTTACTGGTGATATTCTGGGTATTCTATACACTCTGATCGCATATCCGATAATCTATATTTTCCCAGCATATGTAGCAAATGCTCTTCCTGTTCTCTTTGGACCAAGGTCATCTCCATTAGATTTTGGGAAGAAGTTCATGGGCAAAAGGCTGTTTGGAGACAACAAGACTATTGGCGGCACATCAGCAGGCATAGTTGGAGGGATAGTTATAGGATATCTAGAGAGTGCTGTGTTCAATTTACCCTATCTGTTTCTAATAGCGATTGCGCTTTCAGTAGGTGCAATGTTTGGAGATATCCTTGGCAGCTTCATAAAGAGGAGGCTTGACTACAAGGCGAGTAAACCATTCCCAATAATGGACCAGTATGGATTCTTCGTTTTTGCGCTTCTCTTCGCGTTTTCGCTTGGAAACCTGCCAAACATATACGGGCTAGTGTTCCTTGTCATACTAACAGGAATAATGCATCCGTTGACTAACATAATCGCATATGTGCTAAGGATTAAAAAAGTTCCATGGTAGGTAATATAATGGAGATGTTTCCTTCAAATACTGGGATAAGCGAGGTAAGGGGAGTTGTAAAGCTGATAAAGGACAGCAGGGGCCACTCTCTTCCATTGTATGTGCTTTCTCAAGAGTCAAGCTGGAACATAGCACAACTGCTTCCCACGATAGAGGCGTGCAAGATGCTTGGCTTTACAGCACTGAGAAACGGCAGTATAAGGCTTACAAAAAACGGAGAAAGGCTCCAAGAGGGCAACTTCCAGGGCCTGATAAGGAGCTACATAACAAGGGCAGAGCCTTTCAAGACAGTTATTGCTGCGCTTTCAAAGCAGGACAATATGACCACCCACGAGCTCTCTGTTTATCTGAGGCATAAAAACATAGCATTCATGCATAGCCATGCGGGAAACGAGGAAATGCTTAGGCATACTCTTCTGAAGTGGGCTGTAAGGTGCCAGGTCTTAGGATATAATGTGCATTCTGACAGGTGGTACCTGAAAAGCGGTTAACGCTTGTTAAACGCAAGTATCACATCCATCCCTTTCAATGTGTAGAGCACCAGTCTTGGCTTTACAGATTGCAGGTGTATCAACTCACGTGCAGCTAACCCCTCTATCGCCGTGCTGATATTCCCGTCTGCCATGAAATATACGCGCTGCATTCTTTCTATGAGGTCAGGCATGGCAACAACTTCATTGACCGCAGCCAAATGAACTAGGATATTCAGCTCTCCCTGTGTCAAGCTCTTGGCTATATTCGTCGCTTCTTCGGGTGCAATTTTGCCCCAAGCGCCAACAGGTTTGCCCTCTTCAAACCTTATTGGTATATTTACGATAACGTAGCCTTGCCCAATTGTATCAGGTTTGGGCGCATGTTTTCTTGCCATTTTATCACTTATTGATCAGCATAGCTTACGTGCAAGATCCAGAAGTTTGCGCCATCAAGCACTGTTGCAACCCTGCCGCCGAGAATCCTTTTTATCTCTTCCCTTTCCTCAGGCCTCCACCACTTTGATTGGTAGCCGCTCTTGGTGGCGAACAGCCCAGCTCCATAATCCATCTTCTCGAAGTCTGGTTCTCCTACCATATCCTTGAAGGTTCCGTACATGGCCACACCCATGCTTTCGAGTGCCTCCTGCTTGAGCAGTGATATTACAATCTCGCCCCCGCCCCTTTCAGCAACAGCTCTCATCTCCTCAAGCAACCTGCGTGCCTCAGGCATCTCATCAAGATCAGCACATGTATCGCCTATTACAGCTAGAGTGTTTTGCGCGAGAACCAGCACTGGCCTTTGCACGCCCATTTCTAAGAGTATGTTTTCGAGATCGTGTGCATTCCTGTGTACAGGAGTGACATTTGGTAGTAGTTTGGTCCTCTCGCACAGGCCCTTGAACATGTCATCGTTGAGCTCAATCGCCACAACTTTGCTAGCAACTCTGCTCATAGCTTCTTCTATCCTGCCATTACCTGCTCCGATGTCCACAAAAGTCTTCGACCCAGCATCCTTCACTCCGGAAGTTATAGCCTCCTGTTCAACTGCCATGTACTTCTGTAAACTCGGATTGCTCGAGTTCTCCACAGTTTTGTAACCAGCTGTAGTGTAGTGCTCAGAACTTGCACCTAACCCGGCTTCTTGTTTTGCCCCAGTTGTAGAGCTCCCGCTCACCAATTTGTTTACCTTCATCCGATCCACCAAATTATCTTGGTCTTAAACGCCTGCTCTCACTAGCGCATCAATCTCCTGTTCTGACATTCTTTTGTGCACTTCTCGCAGTTCAGGGAGAGTAATTTTATCACGGCCCATGCTTTTGGCAATTTCACCCAACTTTTTCTCCCTCTCCGCTGGCCCCATGCGTGCCAGGTCCCTCAAAGCATTCTCTCTCCCTACTTGTCTCAGAGACATGTTCGCTGAAAATTCACTCATTTGTATCACCGATCTCATTCACAATAACTATCGCAGTCATTTTAATATTTATATCTTTGCTTAATCACTATAGAAAGATTTATAAATATATGTGAATATCACATAGAAGAAAAAAAGCACTCTCGACGGTGGCTATTGCGAAGGCTGTGCAAGAATAAGCGCATATGTGCTGTCAGGATACGTTGTCATCATCTCTATCCTGAAACCTGCTCTCGAGAGTAGGTCTGCTATCATGGTTTGTGTGAACTTTGTGCTGTTGAAGAGTTTTATCGGATCTCCTTTTTTCAGTACAATCTCCTTTCCTGCAATCTTCAATGGGACACTTCGGTTTGGCGTAAAGTAAGCCTCAAGCCTGCTTTGCTCCTTGTTGTAGATGACGCTGTATTTTCCATAAGAGTGCCTTGCCCCGAAGTATTCCAGCACCGTAAATCCGAGGTCATACCCTGATGGTATGTTGTAGTAGTCTCTCATCGCCTCATAAGGTCGCTGCTCTGTTGCACCTATCATTTCTACACCTAGGATAAAGTAGTCGGTAGGCCCCATAGACTCTCTTATATTCACTAAGGTCTGGTGCTTGTCCATCATGTTTCCGAAGACAGACCCTAAAAACATGAAAAGGTTTCCGAATGGCGTCCCATATCTTGGCCTTTCCTTTAGCTTCTTTGTTATATGGGAAAAGTTCCTTGATTCAATGTCCCAAAGGTGATGCCTTCCATAGACCTTGAAACCACTAGCAACATTCTTAGGCCCTATATGCAGCATTGCAGAGCTGATATCGATACCATTGTATCTTAATTTAGCATTAGGTCTTTTGTGCTGCAGATATTGGAAGATGGGGTACGTAGGAGTTGAGTCTCCGACTCCAATGTCTATAATGTTAATATTCTCGTAACCGTAGGCAAAAAGCGAGTTAAAGATCGTATCAGCTTTCTGCGTTAGCAATATCTTCTCAAGAATGTGGATGCCTTTGGATCCGGTTTGCGTCTTGGCCAGTTTCTCATATTGGAACCAGTGCTTTACTCCCAAGTCTCCGCAATAACAGTATTTTATGGGGCTGTAGTGTAGCTTCTCTAATGAATAGGCAATCTCCTCCTCTTGTTCTGGTGTGTAGACGTTTGGCATCAGAGCTCACCCTCGCCTCTGTCGCGCAGTGCCGAGAGGAAGAGTTGGACTGGCAATACTGTTACATCTCCTCTTCCAGCCTGCAACCCTTTTTTCGAAAGCAGTATCTTGTTCTTTATTCCAATCTTTGGAAAATCCGAAGCCGCAACATCATTCTGC
>JASHRG010000014.1 GCA_030037495.1 Microcaldota archaeon
ACTACCAAAACTTACATAAAAGTGTACAGGTAACTACTTTTTATGAAATTCAAACTTATTGAGGAATTCAATCACAAGGTCTACAGGAGGCTAAGGCACAAGCGCAACAGGAAGCATATACTGATACCTGTGCTGCTCACTGTAGCGGTTCTCATGGTGCTCATATTTGTGCTTGAGCTTGTTAACGAGAGTTTCAGGTACAGCACTGGTTCAGCTATAGTCTTTGCCTCTTTCGCTGCTAGCGCCTTCATACTGTTCATGACCCCGTATGCGAGGTCATCAAGCGTGAAGAGGTTTGTGAAAAGCTACGTGATAGCAGGAATCTTTGGCGAGCTTGGCTATCTGCTAACAGGGATCGCTGGTTTCTACGTGGCCTCTGCTTTTACGCTGTTTTTTGTGGCTTTGCTGCTGTTTGAGACAGACAGCGTGCATTCACCGGCAATGGCGTTGGCGTTTGCGTTTGTAATATACCAAGTTGATTATACGGGACTCTTCGTAATCATAATCGGGGTTGTGCTCCTCTCTGCTATAAAGCTGGTTATAGAGAGGCTGGGCATCAACCCATGAAATGTTACGTAGCATCAGGAGGCATCCTGGTGCATTTGCCGCGAAGGACGTCGCTAAACTGGCTGAGGCTTCCGATCCTGGCGTCTTCGCCGCCTTTCTCCATGAAGCTTACGCACGCCTCTACCTTTGGCTTCATGGTACCAACTTCGAACTTGTCTAACCTTTGCCTTGCCTGCTCAACTGAAATTAGCTCTATTGGCATTCTTGTCTTGGGATCTATTACATGGTCAATGTCTGTAAGGATGATTATTCTTTTTGCCCCAAGGCTTGACGCAAGAAGCGAGGTTGTCCTGTCCTTGTCAAGCACTGCGTTTACTCCTGAATACGAGCCGGTGCCATTCCTTGCCATCGGGATTCCTCCTCCGCCGCAGCATATGACTGAGACTCCGCTGCTTGTCTGCTCCTTAATCGCCTCTAGCTCCAAGATTTTTATTGGCTTGGGGCTGGGCACAACCCTCCTGAACAGCCCCTGCTCTTTTGTGTAAGGGAATCTCTCTGCGATTAGCTCTTTTTTCAGCTGCGCTCTTGTGTAGAACGGCCCTATTGGCTTTGTCGGCCTCTTGAATGCAGCATCATCCTTGCCGACAAGCACATGAGTTATTATGGTGACTACTTGCTTCTTTGAGCGCAGCCTTTCAAGCTCCTCCCTAATAGCCTGCTCTATCATCGAGCCTATAACAGCTTGTGTTTCTGCATTTAACAGGTATAGCGGCATCCTTGGTATCTGCCTTGCGTGGATGTTCCTTAGGAACTCCTCGCCCACCTGCGGTCCATTTCCGTGTGTTATTACAAATGGATCTTTGCTCTTAGCCAAAGCCTTCACTATGGGCTTTACGGATTTCCTAACGTTGGCCATTTGCACACGATATGTGGGCTGTTCTCCCTTTTTTAGCAGAGCGTTCCCGCCCAAGGCGATAACAAGTGGGTCCATGGTTAGCTTGTGTAAGCAAGGTATAAATATTTCCTAGAAAGGGAGCGCGCGGAGGCAAGGCAAAGGCTAAGGTAGGGCAGGTGTTAGCGCTATCATTTGTTGACAGAGCGTTTGCATACTTCAATCATTTGCGCGGCAAGATCGTTGCTGCTCTTTATCCCAAGAGAGTCTACTGTTGCAGTTACAGCTTCTACGGTTGCTTGCTTACCGCTTGCCAAAAGGAAGAAGTAAGCATAGATGTAAACGCCTCTGCTCTTCAGGTCCCCTCTCATTATTATGTTTATCATCTCCTTATCTGGCTCCTCCCCGATCGCCCACATAACGTTTGATAGATTGGCGACAGTTATCTCCCTGCCTGACAGGCTCAACAACCCTACTATGTAAACATACTGCATTATGCCGTCCTTTATGTGCGCGCTTATCTCCTTGTTCTTTGATATCCTCTTGACTACTGTCTTCATGTATTCGTCGGTTGTGAAAGAGACAGCACCGACCATGGCGCTTACAGCGTCAAAAGAGGCTTCGTGGTCATGTTTTTCCAAAGCATCACGGATTACCAAAAGTAAGTTAATTATTTATAGATAATTGTATTTGTGAAAATCATACTTATTAGACATGGGGAAAGCCGCTCTAATGAGGCCGGGACGGTAACAGGACACATGGACTCAAAGCTTACCGAGAAAGGAATAGAACAGGCCAGGCAGCTTGCAGAAAAGCTGAGGGGTGTCCACATTGATATTATCTATGCCAGCCCGCTCTCGCGCGCAGCAGACACCGCAAAGGAGATAGCGAAGTACCACAGGGGGATTAGAACTGTGTTCAGAAAAGAACTTGTGGAGAGGTACGGCGCGGCGTGGGAGGGTATGAAAATTGCTGATTTGAAGGAATACTCGAAAAGATACGAGCTTGGCTACAAGCCGGGCGGCACGGGAGAAACTGTTGAGGAAGTACATGAAAGGCTTAGGCTCCTGATAAACGAGATATTTGACAAGCATAGATACGATACGGTTGCAATTGTAACGCATGGGTCTGTTGGCCGTATATTTACCACAATGTTCAAAGGCGTAGAGCTCAAAGATGCTGGAAAAATGAAACTTCTTGATAACGCTGGAGTGGATGTATTTGAACTCAATGAATTGCCCAGTCGTAATCTTTAAATATTAATTGGTTTAATCACTAGAATAAACCAGTATTGTGGGAATTCTGAAACTATAGCATAGCTGATATTTTTTAAAATGGTGACTTTATGGCTGAAAGACAATGGCACGGACAAGGAAGAGGGCATGACGCTAGGCTCGCTGAAGAGAGGGACCAGCGATCAAGGGACAGAAGTTCCAGAGCATTCGACATAAGCTTGCAGCGCAGGAAGCCTGAAGACGATGCGCCTGCAAGGAGGGGCGATGATTCCGCGAAGCCAGGGCACGGGAAGGGTTCGGACGCGAAACTGATTGATGCAGCGTATTCGCAGGCGCTGGCGCTATCAGTAATAGCTGCGCAGAACGACATGCAGGCGAGAGATGCGCTTGCCGCAAAGCTTGCGGAGATTGCGCCAAAGATAGCAGAACTCCAGGGAAGGATCGTTCTTCTTGGGGTAGGGGCCAGGGTAACGCTAGAGGCAAAGGACCTTGAGGAGACAAGCATAATTACCAGATACAACCGTGGGTTTGAGGCCGGAGTTAGGGGCATCAACAATCTTCTTGAGGATACAAGAGGCACTATTCTGAGCATCGCCCAGCTGATCCTTGATCTGCACAGCGGGAGGGTAAAGCTTGCCGAAAACAATGGACAGGGAGGCGAAAAGATAGCTGATGGCGAGCACCTGCCTATACACCTTCAGCGCGCAATTCTCAGATTTGTCGATTATGTTGAATGGGCGTACGGCCCTGAACAGCGCCAAAGAATGCTTACTGCAGGTGGCACAGCTATAGACGCCAGCGCCTTCCTGGACTTCTCGCCACGGGTGCTTGCTGACCTAAGCGAAAGGCTAGACGCCCTTGAACAGAGACGCGCTGCGTTGTTCGCAAGCGTAAGGCTAAATTACGAGAATGCAAGGACCAAGATTGCTACGCAGCTTGAGAGCAGGACGCGTGCGCCTGACCTGATGAACGAGCTTGGCCCTTTGCTCAGGCAGAGGAGCGAGCTGGCTAAGCAGATGGACCTCATTACAAGAAACACTTCGGAAAGGAGCAGGGCGATAGAAAGCGCAAGGCGTGTTGCGCTGCGAACCGACGATCTTGGGGTAGCTAAATTCTGGGAAATAGTACAGAGGAATACAGGACTTGTAAGGCCTGGCCTTTCTGGCCAGTAGTCACTTGAAGCCGAAGAACCTCTTCACATCACCAAGGCTTCCTCTTTTCTCTTCCTCAGGCTGCACCTTTAGGGTGTACGCCCTGCACAGGTAGTCTATGGAAAGCGAAAACAGCGATTTCCTGTTTATAAGATAAGCTGGCATGTGCTCAAGCTCGCTCTCCTCCACAATCTTGTCCTCAGGAAGCATTGCATAGGCAATGTCGCCGTATATCTTCTCTATCTTCTCCTCATCTAGCTCGTACTTGTCTTCCTTGACCCTGTTGACAACAAGCTTGTGCTGCAGATGATACTTGTTGAATATCTGCGACAGTCTTTGGGCCCCGTATACTGATGTTTCCTCGGGTGTTGTTATTATTAGCGCCTCGCTGAAGTTCTTGAGAGCCCCGTCAACGGTGCTCCCTGGCGGAGTATCTACTATCACAAAGTCAAAGTTCAGCTTGAGCACCTTTGCGTAGAAGTTGTTGAGTTCATCTGTAGTAGGGGCTATGGCCTCTCCGGCTCCTCCTGCAGGTATTACGTAGAATCCGGCAGGCTGCACAAGAACCTGGCAGTCCTCTGGCTTTGCCTTGTTCTTGAGCATTTCTGCATAGCCAGGACCCTCGCTTCTGAGGCCAAGGAGCGGTCCGACGCTCGGATTCGCCACATCAGTGTCTATAATAAGAACCTCGTAGTTCCCCGATTGTTTTAGCGCGGTTGCTATGTTTATTGAGATTATGCTCTTGCCAACACCGCCCTTCTGCGACGCTGTGAGTATTACATAGGACTTCTTTTCAGCAGCCATTGATTTAGTTAGAGCAAATAGCATTTATAAAGTTATGCAGGGTCGGCTTTCGGGTTTTGATGTTGCTCAAGCTCTGCGAAGACCCTGTCAAGCGTTCTCGCCATGCCATCTACGGCAAGGAACCCCTTCATTTGCTCTGCATGTTCTTGCAGGAAGTCTGCAAATTGCCCTGTATTGGTCACTGGCCTTGTTGGGTCTGAAGTGCCTCCGGCTATCGGCCTGCCTTCTCTGTCAAACAACACTACTGTGGTTACGCCAACTATGTCCTCACACACATGGCCCCTAAGCAACAGTATTGCCTGGCTTGACCTTCCAGTTCCTGAATTTAGAATCACTGGCTTTACTGCAGCCAGTTCGCAGTGTGCATCGTTGTATTTGTCTGGCTCTGATATGCCGAACCATTCTGCCACCGAGTACCCGCCTGTAGCAAGGTCTATAGTGCGTATCTTCTCTCTGAGACCAAACATCTTTGGGTCCATCATTCCTAACTTCGCATCAGGGCGCGTGCCAGTAGGGCTGCGCGCAAAATCCACCTGTATTCTGCCGATTGTGGCTTTTGGACTACCGTCTATGGTTACCATTATTACACCTGATCAAGGCTATGTCTTTACCGAATATATATACTTTGCCATTCTGTCGTTCTTTGACGATAAACCGTTTGTCGCAGGAAACCGATTTAGACGATACACGTTGTTTACTTCGTCTTTGGACGAATCAGTTGCAATGCTTAAAAAAGTGAATTTCTCTAGCTTTTGCATCGTCCGTGGGAACATGCTTTTGAAAGAGTATGAGGGTAAAGAGCTTCTCTCCAAATATGGGATAGCGTCGCCTATCGGGTTCCATGCAATGAACGTGGATGAGCTTGTTACAGCTTTCCAGAACATAGGCAGCGATGCGGTGATAAAGCCCATTGGCATGAAGAAGAGGGGCAAGATGGGATATATTATATTCGCAAAAACTTCTGATGAAGCAAGGGCTGCCGGGGAAAAACTATTTTCCATTGATGGAATAAAAGAGCTTATAATAGAACAGAAGCTTGACGTAGAAAATGAGGTATACGTTGGGATCATACTTGATTATTCGAAGCGCCTGCCGGTGCTGGTGCTCTCTTCACAGGGAGGGGTGGACATTGAGGAGATGGCGGATGCCTCTCCTGGGAAGATCAAAAGGGTTTACATCAGCGTTCTTGATGGAATAGACAAGCAATCATTACACTCTGCTGTTGATTCCCTTAGAATTGACTTTGATTATTCAGAGGAAATAGAACGAATAGCTTTACAGCTGTGCAAGATGTTTATTGAGAATGATGCTGAGCTTCTTGAGCTAAACCCTCTTGCGATAACAGAAGACGGAAGGGTCGCTGCGCTTGACTGTCTCCTTGCCATATCTGACGATGCACTCTACAGGCACCCGGAGTTTTCGGCGCTTGCAAATGAGAGGAGGACGGGAACCGAGCTGGAGAAGCAGGCGGCAGAACTTGGCTGGTCGTATCTTGACATGGATGGCAACATAGGGATACTCTCAAGCGGAGCAGGGATAACCATGGCCATCCTTGACTTGCTAAAGCTGCACGGCGGAAAGCCGGCCAACTTCCTAGACACGGCGCAGATGGGCACAGAGGAGGTGTACAAGGCATTCGAGCTGATGGCAAAGAACAAGAATGCAAAGGTGATCTTCGTAAACATATTTGCAGGGCTCAACAGATGCGACCTTCTTGCAGAGGGCATCAAGAAGTACATACTTGAGAAGAAGCCCAGTGTGCCGGTGATTGTCAGGATGATAGGCAACATGGAAGACGAGGGTTTCGCGATACTTAGAAGCATAGGAATAGAGCCGATAAAGGAGCTGGAGCCTGCAGTCATCAAAGCAGTTGAGATAGCACAAGGTTGATTGTTTGGGAATAATAGTGGATGAGAATACAAGAGTCGTTGTGCAGGGAATTACCGGCAATGCTGGCTCTGCACACACAAAAACTATGATGGACTTCGGAACAAAAATTGTAGCAGGTACAAAACCAGGAGGAGCGGGGCAAGAAGTCCTTGGAGTGCCTGTGTTCAACACAGTAAAAGAGGCGGTTGAAGAGACTGGTGCAAATACTTCAATAATGTTCGTTCCGGCAAAAGCTGCCAAAGGAGCAGCGTTTGAGGCAATAGATGCAGGGATCAAGACTATTGTTGTGATACCAGAGCACGTTCCGCCTCTTGACACCATAGCCATAGTGGAAAAAGCAAACAGGAATGACGTGGTAATGGTAGGGCCAAATACTCCAGGTATCATAACACCAAGGGCAAAGACAAAGGTTGGCTTTGTCCCTAACCAGTACTACATACCGGGAAACGTTGGTGTGGCGTCAAGGAGCGGCACTCTTACTTATGAGATAGTGTCAAGGTTGACTAAGAATGGGATTGGACAGTCCACCTGCCTGGGCGTTGGCGGAGACCCAATAGTTGGGACGCCATTTCCGTTAGCTGCAAGGCGATTCCAGGACGATACCGACACAAAAGTGATGCTGTTCGTTGGCGAGATAGGGGGAAGCCAGGAGGAAGAAGTGGCGGCTTTGGTGAAAGAGGGGGTAATCACAAAGCCTGTTGTTGCTTACATGGCAGGATACTCTGCACCTAAGGGGAAGAGGCTTGGCCACGCGGGTGCGCTGATATCAGGGACTACAGGCAGCATGGAGAGCAAGATTGCTGCGTTTGCCTCTGCAGGAGTAAAGGTTGCAAAGACTCCTGATGATGTGGTTAGCCTTGTATCAAGTGCGTTAAATCATGATAAATAGGTGGATAGTATGGCAGGAAAACGACAACCAGTTGAAGAGGCAGTTAGCATGGGAGCTAGTTTCAGGGACTCTGTAACCGACAAGGGCAGGACCTTTACGACCAGACAGTTTACGAAAGGCGATATAGAGGCGATAATGACCTTGGTCGATGCTGAATCTAAGAGGGACAGGAATTTGTTTCCTCTTACAAGGGAGATGCTTTCTGATTGGATATCAAAAGGCCAGGGAGTAGTTACGGAAGTGACAGACACAAAAGGAACGCAGATAATTGCGTTTATGGGCGCACACGAGTTTCCTGACCAGCACATGGTTGAGCTCAGGGCAGCAGTAGTTGACCCTCCATTCAGAGACCTTAAGATCACGGACCAGAAGACCGGAGTGGTGAAGGAGTTCAATATAAACGAGCGAAATAGAAGGATGCTCCTGGATATACTCTTTGCTATGAATCCGAGCACCATTGTTCGTTCGGTGAGGAATGGAGCTTCTGGTGTTGATGGGGTTGAGGGGTACTATGAGTCAATGCGATCTATGGGGTTCAAAAGAGTGTTTGAATTTTATGGTGACGCATGTCTCAGGTTTGAAGAGAGGATAGCTACAGTATTGGGATTCTTGAGCAGTGATACGAGGGAAGCTGCGGCTATTGCAATCGAGTCGCGGCTGGAGCAGGCTAGAATAGACGAAGCCGGACGATTGGCTTCAACTACTTTAGAGATAGAAAAGCTAAGAGAAAAGCTTAAGCAGCTTTCCGGGTACTCTACTGAGGTGCAGGAGGAGAAAATAAGGCTACAGAGAAGGATAGAAAAACTTTCGCGAACCTTGGTTCCGCATGCAAAGATGACGCTGCTTATAAAACCGTGGTTCGATAGTAATAGGGATCCTTTACTGAGGAGCTGAGTTAATGGGCAAGAACGAGCTTGTCGACGACTTTGTCGAAATTGTTGGGATACCTTCACCAAGCGGGAGGGAGCTTAGCGTAGCCAAACATGTGATGAAAAAGCTGAAGGGCGCAGGGATTGACTGCTATATGGATAATGCGAACAATGGGACAGAATTTAACTCTGGTAATGTAGTTGCAAAGATTGAAGGGAAAGGGCCGAAACTAGTATTCTTGGCGCACATGGATACTGTAGAAGATGGTGAGCGGGTCATAAAGCCACGCATAAGGAACGGGATCATAAGAAGCGATGGCAAGACCATACTAGGCGCTGACAACAAAGCCGGTGTTGTCAGCCTCATAGCCGCGGTCAAGGAGATTTCGCAGCTTAGGAACAGGCCGAACATTACCTGCATATTTACAATATGCGAAGAAACTAATATGCTTGGGGCAAGAAGGGCAAGGATTCTGAAGGGCGCAGACTTCGTTTTTGACATAGATGGCGGCGGCCCACCTGGCACCTTTACAACAAAAGCACTCGGGGTAAAAAAGTTTAGAATAAAATTCTTCGGAAGAGAGGCCCACGCTGCGCGAATCCCTGAAAAAGGGAGGCACGCGATTAGAGCCGCTGCGTTGGCCATAACCAAATTGAGGATGGGAAAGAGGGGCGATGGAAGCACGCTTAATGTTGGCATGATAAACGGTGGTAGAAGGACCAATGTTATACCTGATCTGGCGGAGGTTGTGGGCGAGACCAGGGCATATACCAATAAACTCATTAGCAAGAGGCTGGCTGAAGCAGAGGGCGCGGCTAAGGCTGCCTGCAGGGCCACAGGCTGTAGGTACGAATTTGAAGTTTCTAAAGACACAGGTGTCCCCCCATTTGAAACATCTTCTGCCCAGAAAATACTCTCGCTGGCAAAGGCGGCCTCTGACTCTGCGGGGTTGAAGTTTGTGCCATTCACGCTTGACGCTTGCGTTCAGGCAAATGTACTTTCGCACAGGGGCGGATTCCCTGTGGTTGAGCTTTGCAGGGGCGGCGGAGACGCCCATTCGCCATTGGAGTGGACCACAGCGAAGAATCTTGTGGATACAAGAAACCTGATAGTTGAGATAGCAAAGAATGCGAGCAGATTTACAAGGTGATGTATGTGGCTGAAACCGATGAAGCTTTTGTGGAAAAGATGATTAAGGGTGAGCTCAAGCCATATGAGGTTGAGGCAGCTGTGGGAAACGACAGCAAAAGGGCCACAAAGATAAGGAGAGAGTTCCTTGCTAAAAAATATAATGCCAAACTTGGCCACATAGGCGAAACCACCATAGACTTCAATGACGCACTGGGCAGGAACATAGAGAATCCGATAGGCGCTGTCCAGGTGCCGCTTGGTTATGCTGGCGACCTTAAGGTTAATGGAGAGTACGCTAATGGGTCCTATCCGATACTGATGGCTACAACAGAGGGCAAGCTCGTTGCAGGAACAGCAAGAGGGATAAGCGTGTTCAACAAGGCTGGCGGGGTTACAACTACTGTGATGAAAGACGGAATGACACGCGATGTGCTTATGAGGGCTGCGAACGCGCGTGATGCTGCGAAGGTGGCTAGATGGATTACCAGTGAAGAAGGGTTCAGAAGACTGACAGAAGAGTTCTCGAAGCACACAAGGCACGGAAAGCTCAAGGAAGTTAGGCCGTACGTTGCTGGCAGGGATCTTCATGCAAGATTCAAAGCCGGGACTGGATCCTCCATGGGCATGAACATGCTGACAATAGCTGCTTCGCGTGCTGCTGAAGAGATGATAAAGATCGTTGAAAGCAAATTGGGCGTAAAATTAACCATGATTAGCGAATCTGGCAATATGTGTTCGGACAAAAAGCCAGCGTTTATCAATTTTGTTGAAGGAAGGGGCACGACGGTTGTTGCAGATGCGAGAATACCGAGAAGCGTGGTGCTAGAACGCTTCAAGGTTGAGCCTGAGCTGATTGCAGAAATGAATAGAGTGAAAAACCTTACTGGGTCTACGCTTGCCGGGGTCCATGGCGGGAATGCGCATGTTGCCAATGTACTCGCTGCGATGTACCTCGCTTTTGGCCAAGATGTTGCCCAGATTGTAGAGGGTGCACAGGCTATGACAGATGCTGCTATTGTTGATAGTGATCTTTATGTTTCGTGTTACTTACCTGCTGTGGAAGTCGGTACATATGGTGGTGGAACAAAGCGTGAAACCCAAAAGGAGGCGCTTGAGCTTCTTGGCCTATACGGCGCTGGGGACGATGAAGGAAAGACCAGGCTTGCTTTGGCAGAGGTCGTCGCTGCGGCGTGCCTTGCTGGCGAGATAAATCTTATAGCCATCCAGGCAGCAGGCCAGCTTGCAAAGGCACACGGAGAAGTTAAGAGGGGTTGAGAGGTAATTGGATGGAGTTCTACGCACCCGCTGTAATAAAGTTACTAGGAGAACACGCCGTAGTCTACGGAAAACCGTTTGTTGGAGTAACAATAAACCTGTTTGCAAAGGCGATTGTCGGGGGAACTAAAAATAATAGTGAATTGGTTATCACGTTGAAAGATTTTGGGAAAACCTTTTCTCTTGGAGATGTGCCTCTCAGGAAGCTTTTTAACGTTTACAAAAAGAGAAAGGGCATAAACACATTTCTAGCAACAGAGACTGGATTTGATCCGATGATCTTGCCATATGCGGTAATCGCTTCTAGGATGCTTGATGAATGTGGCGCCGTGTTCTTTGGTAAGGATATTGTGATAACATCAACGATACCGATGCAAAGCGGCTGTGCCAGTAGTGCGGCGTGCGCAACTGCATTTGCAACGGCACTCGCCAGCCTTTGCAAAAGCAAACCAAGTGATGAGGCAATTATTGATATTGCAAGGGACGGAGAAAGGATAACTCACAGGAACGACGGTGCAGGTAAGGTCGATGTAACAACCTCCTATTATGGTGGTGTTGTAAGCTACAGCCAGAAGAACGGCATTGTGGTGGAGAAGGTGAAAAAATCCCCTAATCTTGTTGTGATTAACACGGGGCCGAAGAAAAGTACAGCGGAAACCGTAGGACATGTTGCAGAACTTTACAAGACACAGAACGAAAGGACGGTTAAAATCTTGGATGGAATAGAACGCTGCACTTTGGCAGGGCTTGAAGAGCTTAAAAAGGGCGACATGAAAGCGCTTGGAAGAGAGATGTTAAACGATCATGAGTTGCTAAAGAGCCTTGATCTATCAACAGAAGGACTGGACAGGGCGGTTTCGTTGTCTGTGGCGAATGGTGCCTACGGAGCAAAGCTCAGCGGAGGAGGAGGAGGTGGTATTGCAATAGCCATAGCGCCAGACGCAAAACGTATCATAACAGCGGCCGAGAGAAGTGGTTTTAAGGCATTCGGAGCAAATATAACAGAGAAAGGCGCTAAGTCAGCACTAAGCTAAATGTTGATTCCATGACTGATGCAATCGTCACTGCAATAGGTACCCCCAATATAGCACTAATCAAGTACTGGGGAAAGCGCGATGAGAAGCTGATCCTGCCTACAAACTCTTCTGTAAGCATTACACTTGATGAGCAGCTTAATACAAAGACAAGTGTTCTGTTCTCCGATAAGCTGAAAACGGACAGGTTATACATAAATGGAGAACTACAGGACATTAACAACGGCGAAGCGCACGAGCGTTTCGGTGTAGTTGATCAACTTAGAAAGCTTGCAAAAATAAACCAGAAAGTGCTTATAGTGTCGCATAATTCGTTCCCAACTGCAGGGGGCCTTGCATCAAGCGCATCTGGAATGGCTACGCTCGTATTTGCTGGGGCGAAGGCACTTGGCCTGAAACTCTCCCAGAAGGAGCTTTCCATTATTGCGAGGATGGGCAGTGGAAGCTCATGTAGGAGCATACTTGGCGGAATTGTTGAATGGCGAAAAGGGGATAAGAGCGATGGCTCTGATTCCTATGCAGAGCAGATTGTCGACGAAAAATACTGGCCGGAGTTGATTGACATTATTGCTGTGGTTGTAGAATCAAAAAAGAAAATCGGGTCCAGAGCTGGGATGAAACAAACAGTATCAAACAGCGTGCTTTACAAGAGCAGGATGGAATATGTTGAGAGCGCTGTCGAGAAGCTGCGTGATGCTATAAAGAAGAGGGACTTCGCCGCCCTGGCTGAGATTACGATGAGGGATAGTAATAGCATGCATGCGGTGATGCTTGATACCTGGCCGCCAATAATGTATCTAAACGACACCTCAAAGCAGATAATCAGCGTGGTACATGAACTTAACCAGACGAATGGGTCTCCAATAGCTGCCTATACGTTTGACGCCGGACCTAATGCTCAGCTTATAACCCTAAGCAAGAACAAAGGCAAGGTAATGGACGCGATCAAAGATATCGTTGGTGACGGCAAAATAATCGTTGCTGGGCAGGGCAGCGGACCACGGCTGCTCTCTGGAAAGG
>JASHRG010000015.1 GCA_030037495.1 Microcaldota archaeon
CACTTCTCAATGAGGGAAACCAGTCAATAAGCATAGACATAGTGCCGCCAAGCCATCTTCAGTACTATCCAAACACATCTGCTAAGACAAAGGGAGCCTCAATAACCCCAAACGTAACATTCAAGCCCACTAGCGGATCAATACCCCCAGGAGGCCAGTTGCTGATAAACGTCACTGCTCATATGCCACTCAATGACACAATTGGCTCAACTTGGACAGGCATATACTCTGCGCAGCTTTCATCAAACGCATCGAGCTCTGGCGGAGGTGCGCTCATACTAGAAGGAGTAGCCAAGCTGGTTTCTGTTAGCGCAATTCCTTCTACCACAACAACATCGATACCAACAGTGTCTGTGCTGCAGCAGTCAGGCCAGTCAGCGCTTACAACGAATTCAGGTGCGTACGCAACAATAGGAGTTGCAATAATACTCATAGTCATAATCGCAGCAGCGTACTATGCAACAACAAGGAAGAAGAAATCTAGGCCAAAGAAAGGGGTTGGCAAGAAGGGCAAAGAGGATGTTGAGAAGGAGGTTGAAAGGCTTAGGAGGGAGAAGGCACGCCTTGAAAGGCAGCTCAGGAGCGCTAGGGCAGGGCGCAAGACTATAAGGAAAGGCGCAAAGAGGGGCGCACGACCAAGGAGCGCGAGAAGCGCAAGAAGGCGTCGCAGGAGATAACTAGAGGTCTTCCAATCCAAGATACTTTGATTCAGGCGGACCGCCCTGCAGTACAGAGGTTCCTCCCTTTATTCCTGTGAATATCGCTATGACTGACACTTTTCCATTGTATGCAGGGTCTATCCTGGCGCCCCACACAACATTTGCATCTGGAGCAGTCATTTCGGTTATACGTCTTCCAATGTCATTGGCTTCGCCAAGGGTAAGGTCGTCACCTCCTGTTATCTGGAGAAGTACAGACTTTGCGCCCTCATAGTCAACATCAAGCAGCTTGTTCTTGAATGTATCCTGCACAACAGCGTTCACCTTGTCTGTGCCAACTCCCTCGCCAACGCTTATGAATGCGAGGCCTCCAGCTGTCATTATCGACCTTACATCGGCATAATCAAGGTTTATAAGGCTTGGAGTGTTTATCATCTCTGTTATGCCCTTTGCAGCCCTTGAAGTGACCTCGTCAGCAACCTTAAAAGCCTGCTCCATTGCAAGATTTGGATAAAGCTGGACAAGCCTCTGGTTGTCTATAACTATAAGGGTGTCAACATTCCTTCTAAGCTGCTCAACGCCCTTCCTTGCAACCTCAAGCCTGACCCTTTCAAGCGCAAACGGAACAGTGACTATGCCTATGACTATTGCTCCAGCCTTCTTTGCAACGTCTGCGACTACAGGCGCAGATCCAGTGCCTGTGCCTCCTCCCATCCCAGCTGCTATGAAAACAAGGTTGTAATCGCGTATTGTGTCTTCGAGTTCGCTCCTTGAGTACTGCGCAGCCTTCTCCCCTATTTCAGGGAATCCGCCTGCTCCAAGACCTCTTGTAAGCGCTGCTCCTATAAGTATCCTCTTTATGCTTGGGTTCATCATCTTGAGATGGTTTGCATCTGTGTTGACTGCAACAAGGGTTGCCCCTCTTATCCCCTGGTTTGCCAGTCTTTGTATTGTGTTGCTTCCTCCGCCGCCGCACCCAACAACAGCTATCCTTGCCTGGAAATTGTCAAGGTCTGAAGAGGAAGAACTCAATGCGCTCTCAACAAGGTCCATTCGGTCACACTAAGTATGTGTTAGCAAGATATAAAGATTATACAGACAGGACGATTTATAAGCATTGTTGTGTAATCTACTACTCAAAGCAACGTGGTTATTGTACATGCCAAGAAACGTTTCTAAGCCAGTGGCGGCCCAAGAGGAAGGTGCGCAACGAGTAGTGAGGGTAAGCCTGAGGGTGTACCTCAGGGCGGTTGAAGTGGCAGCAACAAGGCTGCAGCCAGGCGGATCTGACGCAGAATGGGCGCTTGTAGAGGAGCTTGCAAGGGCCAAGCTAGAGCGCGTAAGGCTGCATGGAGGCCTCTCAATACACTTTGAGGAGTCGCTTCTAAGGACTGCAATAGGCGACATAAGGGAAGAAAGGAGGTCACAGGAGGTGCTTGCCGTAACCCAGCTGCTTGACAACAGATGATACAAGACAAAGTTTTTATACCTGTTAGTGCATAACCTATTCACTGCTTATTTTGAAGTAAGAATGTGTTAGAATGGCAAAACTAAGGCCTGGAAGAACATGCAGCAGACAGACTTCGCAAGCCTGGGCCAGGTACTCCCAGAAGAAGCCAAGGAAGAACTATATCAGGGCATTGCCGCACACTAGCATACAGATATTTGACATGGGCGCAGACAAGCCAGAATACACTACAAGAATAGAGCTTGCAACAGAGCAGGCAGTGCAGCTCAGGTCAAACGCACTTGAGTCTGCAAGGCAGGTAGCAAACAAGTTCCTTGAAATATCAATACCACAGGGATTCTACCTCAAGCTTCTTGTTTACCCCCATAATGTGATAAGGGAACACAAGATGGCTGCCGGGGCAGGGGCAGACAGGGTTTCAAGAGGAATGAGCCTTGCGTTTGGAAGGCCAATATCAGTTGCTGCAAGGCTTAATGCAAACCAGTCTGTATTCATGGTCAAGACAATAGCAGATAACAGGCAAGTGGCAGTAACTGCGCTGAAGAGGGCTGCGGCAAAGCTATCAGGAACCTACAAGGTCAGGGTAAGCTGATCTCTATTCATAATTCTACCCATCAAGTGAATAAATGAGGATTCTTCTCCAGTTCCCCGAGGGGCTGAAACAGGAGGCAATGAAGCACGCAAAAGAGTTGGAGAAGCAGGGCAACGAAGTGTTCATATCAGCTTCACCAACATTTGGAGCATGCGACCTTGCATTGGACGAGATGAGGAACATAGGCGCAGACAAGCTGATACATTTCGGCCATGCAGAGTTCCATCATGTCAAGGAAAACGTGGAATATGTACCATATTTCGTTGATGCGCCAACAACACTGCTCCCGGAGTCTCTCGAGGTCTTGAAAGACCACAACACCATATCAATAGTAACAACAATACAGCACATACACCAGCTAGATTCAGTGAAAAGGTTCTATGAGGAGCATGGAAAGAGGGTAATGATAGGGAAGCCATATGGGTTTGCCAAGAACAATGGCCAGATACTTGGCTGCGACATAGGAAGCGCAGCAAGCGTTGACAAGGATGTGGACGCTCATGTCTACTTTGGCGGTGGGATGTTCCATCCATTGGGAGCACTGCTAAACACGACAAAGCCATTCTTTGTAATAGAGCCTTTTGAGAACAAGATAGAGAGGATAGACAAATACAGGGAAATATACAGGAAAAGGTCAAAGGGGAAGATAATGCGTGCTCTTAAGGCAAAAGGCATAGGAATACTTGTAAGCACAAAGAACGGCCAGCACAATATGAACCTCGCAAATATAATAAAGAAAAAGGCAGAGGAAGCAGGCCTAAGCGCAGAGATACTTGTTGCAAACACTTTTGATTTCATGTCACTGAGCAATATGCTTGAATTCGATGCATTTGTAAACACAGCGTGCCCAAGGGTATCCATAGATGACATTGAAAGGACAAGGGCTCCTCTCCTGAGCGCAAATGAACTAATGGAAGTGCTAAGGATGAAGAAGGAGCTGATTGCGCTTCAGAAGTAGGTTACGTTATCTTTACGTTTACTGTTCCTATCCTGGCGGTGAGCCAGCTGCACGGCGGTGCGAGGCATCTTGTTGCGGAGTAGTTGAGCCATAGGTATCCAGTGAACTGCGTTCCAAGAGGTAGGGTATTTGCCGGTAGGCCTCCTGTGGTATAACAATCAAGTTGGGTTATCTGGAACTGCCCGCTTGGCA
>JASHRG010000016.1 GCA_030037495.1 Microcaldota archaeon
GCTCTTGGCTCAATGGTAGAGCGTCCGCTTTGCAAGCGGAAGGTTGCGGGTTCGATTCCCGCAGAGTCCATTCCTTTATGAGATGTTCATTATTACAATCCCAATACAAATAGGCATATCAGCAATACCCACGCAGGACATAGGGATAGTACTAATAGTAATTGCGCTTGTCCTGACTCTAAGGGTCTACAGGGGCATGAAAGGCATGAAGTATAGCCCAGGCCAGGTTTACAGCGCTCCGCTCATATATTTTATATTGCTTTTGGTAGGGCTTGCGGACCTCAACCCGTCTTACACCGACATAATCGCAGTAGTACTGACCCTGATACTTGGCTATTTTGTGGGCAGGAAGCTGGCAGGCGGTGTCAGGTTCTTTGACAAGGATGGCGCAATTTATTACAAAAGGTCGCCAATTATCTTGGTGATATGGCTGGTATCATTCATCGTAAGGTTTGGACTAGACTACATTACCATACCTGGGATAACATACCTAGCTATCGCGGTTGAAGTTGTGCTTGCGCTCACTACTGGGATGATAGCAGGGGAAGCCCACCACATAAACATCAGTTACAAGGAATACGCAGGCAATAAGGGAATGACAAAATGAAACCACTGTGCTTTGCTACTACCAACAGAGGCAAGCTTGCAAAGTTCAGGGACTCAATGAAGAGGTTTGGTCATAACCGTAATAATTCGCAAAGTTCTTCCTGAAGAGAAAGCAGCACGACCAAGCTTGAATACTGTTTTTTCAGCAAACGACTATGCATAGCCTGCTAGCCGGTATTGGTTTCCTTTTTATCACTGCTTTTGCCAAGCCACATGTATGCATGTGTGGAAACGAGCACAATAATCGCAGTTATAACTACGCCCACGCCTGCCAATGCGATCGTTATGCCGGAAGTGGCCGTTTCTGAAGAAGCATAGGCTATCCCAATGCGCGCTGTTGTGTATCCTGCTGCGCCAAGGACAAGGCCTCCAACGCCAACCATACCAGCGCTAGTTCTCAGGTCAGCGACCCATAATGGAGTAAGCCTGGCTTCTTCATCTGCTTTTCTCCTAAGCGCTTCAAACTCTGGAGCGTTCCTCAAAGACCTTTCATAGCTCAGCGGATGCCTGATGTAGTCAAGTAAGATGCTTTGCCATGCAGACGACGGAGTCCTGTGTTTACTAGGGTCGAAGTCCATTTCCAAAGCTGACTTAACAGTTTTTGACCTGCCCACATCAATGCGCCTCTGCACTTCTTTGCAGCTTCGCCAGCCTCCTCTTATGCTTCCTCTCAGCCCTCTCGTCAAGCCATGCTACAAAAGGAAGCATTGACATGCTGTCGCCTGAACCCGGTTCCACAGGCTCAACATATCCTGACCTGAGCAGATAAAACTGCCTGTTGAGCCCTCCCACCGCTATAGCGCAAATCCCTGTTGTCAGGACAGCCAATCCGCCGAAGAAGATCTCCGGGACAAAGGACGCGTAACTCAGCGCAACAAGGCCTATTCCTGCACCCGAAGTATACGTACCCATGTTAGCGACCCGTTCGTATCTCTTTGCTTCAGCTATCATCTGGTCTTTTTCTGCAGCAGGCCTGGTCCTGTACCGTTCCAGTATCTCAGCAGCCCTGTTCCTGTGCACCCTATTAAGCTGCTCTGCCGTAAGCCCCTGGTTTCCACCATCAATTAATTTAGTTGTCATGAATCAACACCAGTCTGATAAATAATTCTAACTCCTATTTAACACTATCGCTACCCGGCACCTTGCCAAGCCCGTTGCGCATATATACTATCATACTAATTTAAATTTGCGAGAAGAGCATTAGAGAAGCATGAAGGGAAGGCCCCGCACAATTCTGATATTCTATGCGATAGTGATAGCTGTAGCGTTGGCCATAGTCTACTACGCAAACCAGGTTTACAACCAGCCCCAACCGCTTGTGTATTTTGCGTACAACGGCACAGTGGGGGGAGGCGAAGGCTACGTCAACAATACGCTTCCATACCCGATTGCAATAACTTCAATATACTGCACAATCCCGTCTGGCGCAAAGGAGGTATTCGGGAGCCCGAACAACAATACCCTGATGCCTGACACCAACACCGTTATAGATGTTGGGGTAAGCAACAAGCTGTGGCACCTGCCGGAAAACTGCACAGGTTGGAAGGTGAGCTATGACAGGCTGCCTGCAGGCACATCTGCGCCAAACTCGCCAATAAAAGTAGTTCCGACCTGAAGCTATACCGGGAAAGCGGTCCTGAGATGAAAACTGGTTTCTACCTGTTCTTTGCGGACAAGCGCTTCCATTCCATGGCGAGAAGGGAGCTTGTGCGTGCAATCGGCAGGTTCAAGGAATATAAGAAGTATTCATCAGACAGTTTCTTGGCAGCAAGCACTAGCTCAAATTCAAGATCAATACTCAGCATTCCAGGCAAATCCATATTCATAAACGCGGTTGTCCCAGTCATAGGCGCATTTCCAAACCTTAGAAGTGTTGACAGGAAAATAATCAGGTGCATCGAGTCAAACCTTGATAAAAAGGCAACATTCAAGGTCGAGGTTCTTCACATAAACTCCGGAATGGGCGAGAGCGCAAAGACAACAGAGGTGCGCATAGGCCAGGCAATAGAGAAACATGGCTTTGTTGCAGACCTGGCATCTCCAGACACAATGTTTTATGCAGTATTTCTTGCTGGTAACGTGCTCGTATGCAGGCTTGGCAATGTCGCGCCGGCGCTGGATGCATTCAGAAGGTTCAATAACATTAAGGGCAAGGTCAGCAGGGCAGAGTACAAGTTGGTCGAAGCGATAGAGCATTTCAAGGTAAATACTTCAGAAATAAAAAGCGCCCTTGACATAGGCGCAGCCCCAGGCGGCTGGACGAAAGTAATATCCAAGATGGGTGTGCATGTCACAGCAATTGACAGTGCCAAGCTGGACAGGAGCCTGCTCTCGAGCAAAATGGTAACCCACATCAGGAAGAAAGCGTCATCGGTCAACCTCGGCGCAAAACGCTTTGATATGCTGCTTGTGGACACTAATACTGATCCGGAAACCAGCGCAAACGTAGCAATCAAGTTCTCGAGGAATCTGGTCAAGGGGGCGCCCCTTGTGTTAACGATAAAGCTTGTGGGAGGCAGCATAAGGAGACATATAAGAACCGTACATGGGATTCTTAAGAAAGACTACTCTTCAATAAAGCTAAAGAAGCTGCAGCATAATCGCATGGAGATAACCTGCTTTGCTTTGAAGAGGTGAATACACGAAGTTTTTCAATACCTACAGCGGGGTTCTCGACGTAACGCTAATTCTCCTATTGATGGTTCTTGGGCTCACTATAATCTACACAATCTACTCGCTTGCAGGCCCGCAGTGGGACCTGATGGTGCGCTCGCTGCTTGGCAAGACGATACTCAATTTTGCAACCAGCAACATTAATCCAAGAGCAGCATTCATCGGAGAATTCCAGAACAACCTCCTGTTCTACTACGAACCATACAGGGAGCCGGTAAGCCTGCTAGTGTTCGCGCTTTTGTCTGTATTCTTCAAGAGCACGATATTGCCTTATCTGGTGCTAACGTTCCTTCTCTATTCGATTACGGTATACGCGCTAAGCAGGTGCATAGGAGTTGACAAGCTGGTTGCGTTTACAGCTTTCCTTAATGGCTATTTCATCTATTTCCTGTTCTTGCCAAATGGCGGCGAGGTTTTTGCAGTGATATTCGTGATAATTGGGGTAATCTACCTGCTCAAGAAGAGCTATGTGTCAGGATTGTTCTTTGCCATAGCCACGCTGTCAAAATATCCGGCAATAGCTTTCTTACCTATTGTGCTGCTTCTCTGGGACAGGAAAAAGGTGCTCAAGGCGCTTGCCCTTGAGGCAATAGTGCTTCTTATTTTCATGGCCTTTGACTACTACATGTATGGCAACCCTGTATACAGCTTTACAGAGTCAATCGCGAATTCAAATACTCTGTCAACCAGCTCAAGCATAGACATCAGCGCCCTGGCATTGGTTCTGGTTTATCCCGCGATTGTTGCAGGGATAGGTACGGTTGCGCTAGCCCTAAAGAAGCAGGGGCTAAGACTCAATCTTGACTTTAGAACAAAGGTGTTTGCATGCATGATACTGTTATCAGTTGTGGAGGCGATAGTGATAATACCACACAACGACCCTGAGACACAGGCAAGATATGGATTCCTTGTGATGCTGAGCCTGCTAATACCTGCAACAATAATATTGGATTCTGCGGTGCGCAAGGTGAGAAACCTTAGGTACGCCATCGCAGCACTTGCGATTGTTCTTCTGATTTTTGTTGCCATCTCTTCGTATATGACTGGCAATACCAAAACCACTATGTACTATAATCCCGACAACCCGAACAGTATATACGCGCACGCAGGCGCAGAGCTTACGGCACTAGGCTATGGAAACTGCAGGTTCATAACAAATACATGGCCGGCAATGCTGTACATAGGCTATGATGCATACTCCCCGTTCTCAATATACCAGTCACCAACGATAACCCCAGTAGTCGAGAGCATAGCTGCGCAGGAAGGCATAAACTACACTAGTTACCAGAAGGAAGGGCTTAGCGAGCCCATACTCGTATTTAAATACAACGGCGTAAATAAATCATCGATACTCAACATAAACCAGGCGAAACTGGTTTATAACGATAGCAACATATCGATATACCTGCCGGATAATGCAAGCTGCTACACGGACTAGTGATAAAATGATGCCAAACATGGATCCAAGGACAATGAAAAGCATGCTTGCAAAGATGGGCATTACAACAGAAGAGATGAATGCGCTGAAGGTGGTTATAGAAGGCCCTGACAAGAACCTGGTTATAGAAAACCCGCAGGTCACAAAGATAAGCGCGCAGGGAGCTGTC
This sequence comes from Microcaldota archaeon, assembly GCA_030037495.1. GTDB lineage: Archaea > Micrarchaeota > Micrarchaeia > Micrarchaeales > Micrarchaeaceae > JAJZYD01. The sequence goes on from JASHRG010000016.1 coordinate 4,887, forward strand.
AGCTTCCAGGTAACAGGAGAAGTCAGGGAAGAGTCAAAGAAGGTAAGCCTTGAGATAACTGATAGTGACATAAAGATGGTAATGGAGAAAACTGGGGTAAACGACGAGAACAGGGCAAGGCTGGCCCTCGAGGCTGCAAACGGAGACATAGCAGAGGCGATCCTTTCTCTCGGCGGGGGAATTCAGTAATCCACCTTGTATGCATGCGCGTATGGAATTTTCTTTACTTCCAGAACACTCGACTTGTCAATCAGGCCGACCTCCAGCCCAACCTCAACCGATTCTTTGCCAATAAGATTAGCCGAATGCACAGATTCATGGACGCCTATTATCTTCATTGCCCTGTCAGCGCTCACAAGCTCTCCCTTATAGAAGGAGCTGTAGCTCTTTATGTCAAGGTAGACATCCCCGTCGTTTAGCACCTTGTCAATCAGCGATTCATCGCACATCGCAATCACTGAGCCGTTCTCTGCTTCATGCGTCTTTATGTATATCATTCAACCATACTTGTGCAGGAATATAGTTGTAAGTGAATACAGGACACCGTACCAGCCCAGCCAAAGACCTCCTGCCACGTTCGAGTCTATCCATGCAAGGTAGGCAAGGCCGAACATAGTGGCAGCGAACGCTATTTC
>JASHRG010000001.1 GCA_030037495.1 Microcaldota archaeon
TGGCTTTCTTCATCGCATCGCAATAATATCCACACTACGTTATTTAACTATTGCTAAGAAATGTAAAAATTATTTTCAGAAGAGTTTAAATAACCATAATCTTAATGCTCATCATCTTATCTCTGTGGGACAATGGCGGGGAGACAGGCTTCAATATTGCCTAGATCTGGGAGGGAAGACTCTAGGAGACTTATCCGGATTGACGACGGCCCGAGAGATCAATGCGGCGTCATAGGGCTGATGCTCGAGCCAGAGCAAAGCGCCTCCCGCCCAATAGTTGATGGACTGCGGGCACTTCAACATAGAGGCCAATCATCAACAGGGGTCACAACTCTCCAAATGGCAAAAACCGAGTCTGGGATAGTACTTGATGCCGCTCTCCACACAAGAATTTTAAAGGGTCTTGCACACAGGTTTTATGGCGCGACCACTATTCCTGATGAGGGTAACGGCGGGAGGAATGGACACAGATACAACTTACTAGATGAGGTTTTAGTCGGCAGCGCAGGCATAGGTCATGTACGATATTGCACAGCTGGCTCTGCAGAAGTGGTGGACGCGCAGCCAGTGGCGAGACGCATCAATGATGCCTTTGAAATGTCATTTTCATTTAATGGAAATGTTGCCAACATGATAGAGATTAAAGAAAGATTAGCACCTGACCACGAATTTCGAGGCAATGGAGATGGGGAAGTCCTTGCGGTTATACTCGCTTCCGAGCTGAGAAGGCATGGCAACCTTGAGAAAGCATTCGCAGCTCTGCAAAACCAAGTAGACGGCGCATATTCGATAGTTGTCATTACAACTAGAGGAGAGCTAGCTGCATTCAGAGATCAGTATGGCTTCAGACCGCTCAATCTCGGACGCTCAGAGGATGGTCACTACATGTTCGCTTCTGAAACCGTGGCGCTAGATAAACTAGGGTACGGATACACAAGACCAGTGAAACCAGGAGAAATGGTTTTGGTTACCGATGACGGCAAATCAATAGCATCATGGCATATAGGCGAACAAAAGCAACCAAAGTTCTGCCAGTTTGAGCCTGTTTACTTCAGTATGCCAAACAGCGATTTCGAGGGCGTTCGTATTTCAGACGTTAGGTTTAGGCTTGGCGAGGAGCTAGCCAGGGCGCACTTTTCATGGCTGATAGATGCCCCGCCTGAGGTCAAAACGTCGTATGTAATAATACCTGTCCCAGAAACATCAAGAAACGCAGCATCCGGAATGTCAAATGTACTTGGCATACTTGTAAGGGAAGGCTTGCTTAAGAACAGGTACCCAAAAAGGGGAGAAGACAGAAACTTTATAAAACAACCAGGCGCTGAGCGCACAAATGGCGCAAGCGAGAAGTTTTCTCCAGATGCAGCCGTGATAGCGGGCAAAAATCTCATTTTGGTTGAGGACAGCATAGTTAGAGGAGACACAATGACGGGCATAGCGGAGATGGCACGGAGGTCTGGAGCGAAGAGCGTAGCAGTTTGTGTCACAGAGCCAGAAATAAAATATCCATGCTTCTATGGGATTGATATAGCAAATCGTAACGAGCTTATTGCAGCAAAGCTCGCAGGTCCCGAAGCGGTAAAGAAACGTCTCGGCGTTGATGACGTGTTCTTCATAACACTCGAACAACTAAGAAGAGCGATAGGCCTGGGAGACAAAATATGTACCGGTTGCTTGACGGGAGACTATCCTACGCCAAAGGCACGTGAACTATCGAAGCTCATGCTAGGCCCTGGCTTTACTGGCAGATATACTGAAGTAAAGACTGAACAGATTCGCGCTTGGGCATCAAGACCGCGCAAACAAAGGCAAAAGCCGGATGATTCCAGGCCATCAGACTGGCGCCAGGAGAAGGACGACGGCGATGACCGTGGGCAAACAGAGGTGCTACTTGACGAAGAGCCGGCGCACGACGCAGTCGGTGTCTACAGGCATGAAGAAGTCAGCACAAGATAATTAGTACGACTTTGCAAAGTTCGCCACGTATTTGGAAGCGTTGCCGCAATATACGCATTTCCCGTCAGAGCCATGCCCCTGTTTGTCGAACGGCATGTTGGATATCTTTGCACCGGTCAGCTCCTTCACCTTGTCCTCACATTGCACATTGCCGCACCAGTGGGCTTGGACTATGCCACCCCTCTCTTTTAGTATCCTCTTGAGCTCATCAAATGTTGCTGCATGGTGAGTGTTGGCTTCTAGGTGCTTCTTAGCACTGGCATAAAGGTTGTTGTGGATTTCGTTTAGCAGCTCTCCCATGCCTGCCTCAAGGCGGTCAAGTTTTATCCGTGTTTTATCCCCCGTATCGCGCCTTACAGCCACCACCTCGCCAGACTTCAGCTCCTTTTCTCCAATTTCTATCCTGAGAGGCACGCCCTTGAGCTCCCACTCATTGAACTTCCAGCCAGGAGAATATGCATCGTTGTCGTCGAGAAACACCCTGAACTTGGAGTTGAGCTTTGCGCGTATTTTCTCCGCTTCAGCCATTACCGAATTCCTGTTCTCATTGTTGTATATCGGTATAATGACTATCTGAATCCTGGCAATGCGAGGCGGTATAACAAGCCCCTTATCGTCCCCGTGTGTGGCTATCATGACCCCAAGGTTCCTTGTGCTTATCGCAAATGTGTTCTGGTAGACATACTTGCGCTCCTCGTCCTTGTCTATGAAGGTGATGTCAAACGCCTTTGCAAACCTTTGGCCATCAAAGTGGAAAGCAGGACCCTGCACGACCAGGCCATCTGGAAGCAGGTGCTCTATGCTGTAGCTGGCCTCCGCGCCAGCGAACTTCTCCTTGTCTGTCTTCTTGCCGGTTACCCCAGCAATTGCAAGATAGTCTCTGGTGATAAGCTCGTATATTCTCAGTATGACATCACGCTCTGCCTCAGCATCTTCCCTTGTGGCAAAAACAGTATGCCCCTCATTCCACAGGAACTCCCTGCTCCTTAGCAAAGGCGTGGGATGCTTGAACTCCCATCTAATCACGCTATTCCACTGGTTGAACCTCATCGGGAGGTCCCTCCACGACCTTACCCACTTAGAATAGCTGTCATACATTATTGTTTCAGATGTTGGCCTTACCGCAAGCCTCTCATCAAGCTTTGAATCACCAGTATGAGTCACCCACGCAACCTCAGGATTGAACCCCTCAACGTGCTCCTTCTCCTTGTTTAGCAGCTTCTCAGGTATCAGCATCGGGAAATACACATTTATTATACCAGTATCTTTGAACAGTGCATCTGTTGCTCTCTGCACCGCTTCCCAGGCATAGTAGCCGTCTGGCCTGAAAGCAAGCCCCCCAGAAACCATGGTATAGTCCACAAATTCAGTTTTAGTTATTATCTGAGTGTACCACTCTGAGAAGTTCTCGAGCTTCTTCACAGTAATGCCTTCCTGCTTTTCCTTCTTAGGCTTTCCCGCCATCATTTCACGCTTTGTTATAGTATCTAATATTTATAAGAACATTCTAGGACACTAGCCTCCGAAAATAGACCTAACTATGAGCTTTAGGTTGTTGATTTCCTTCAATCTTCTGTAAGTGTAGGCTACCCAATGCTGTCCATAGGTTACATATATGGACACACGCTCGCCCCTCTTGGCCAGCTCAAACGCATAGTCATTCCTCACCCCTGTCAGCATAGCGTATGTGACATGCTTCTTGTATTTTTTGTTTAGCGCCAGCGCCCTGTCAATTATTGTCGAATCGTGGCTTCCCACCGTGAACTCCCCGCAGTGTCTGAACATGTACTCCATTACCTTGAGGAAGTTCTGCGTTGTTTCTTCCCTCGTCTTGAAGCCGCCGCGTTCTGGCACCTTGTGCGCCCCCTTGACAAGCCTTATTATTGCGTTTCTCTTAGCAAGCGCCTTAACGTCGCCCATGCTGCGCTCAAGGTATGTCTGTATGCATAAGCCTGTTCCACCCTTGCCCATCTCAGACGCAAAGACCCTGATCGTATCAGTAACAGACCATGATTCCTCCATGTCAAACCACACGAATACGTGGTTCTTCCTTGCAAGCTCAAGTATTCTGCCGTAATTTGCAGCAAATACCCTCTTTCCAAGGAGAAGCCCTATCTGCGTAGGTTTTATAGTTATCTCTGCGTTTATGTTCTTCTTCCGTATCTCCTTGACGAGCTCAAGGTACTGCCCAACAGCATCATCAACGTTCTCCTTTTTATGGTACTCTTCGCCAAGATAGTTTATCAGCGCCTTGACGTGCTTCCTGTTCAGCCTCTCGCTTGCCCTGATCGCATCGCTGATGTACGGCCCGGCAAGCCACTTTCTCGCCACAAAAACCTCAAGGAAGTTGCTTATGCTGCTCACAAAACCACTATTTTACGCCAAGCTTCTTCAAGTCAGCGACAAGTTGTTTATAGTTCCTGAACCTTATTGCGTTGATACCAATCAGCTTTGCGCCATCAACATTCTCTTTTCTGTCGTCGAAAAACACGGTTTCGCTGGCTTTTGCTCCAAGCCTTTTGAGTGCAAGCCTGTAAATCTTGCGGTCCGGTTTCCTTAATCCCTCATATGAGGAAACTACCGCATCCCTTACAATATGCTTTTTTACAAGCCTACCAAGAGTCATCCTCATGCACTCCCTGTACCTGCTCTTCGATATGTTTGTTATTAATCCGATCTTGTAGTGCTTTGAGAGCTTTCGCAAGAGCGCAAGCATTTTCTTGTTCGGCTTTGCAATCTTCTTGTAGCCCTCGACCCACTCCAGCTTCGACCTTTGTATGTTGAAATGGTCGGCAAAGATCTTCTCCGCGTGGTCGAGATCCATTCTTCCATATTCCATTGTTATTATCAACGGGAGAAGCACGTGCTCAAGCCTCTTTTCGCTTATGTTTACCTTTTTTGACAGATATGATAGGTATTTCTGCTCCGTAAAGTTTATCAGAACGCCTCCTACGTCTGAAATTATGTATTTAATCATGAGGACCAAACTAAACTAGCAGTAAAGATATTTAGTCTATGCAGAATGGATTCCGTTCCCTACCATAACTCCAGAATCTCGTGCGCTCACACCAAGAACCCTCATGTTTCCAAGCGAGCCAAGGAACGCGTGCAGCTCCTTCTCGGAACTCGGGCTTGTTGAGAGAGCGGCGAGGGCCTCCCTGCCTCCAGCCCCAGGGAGCTTCGCAACATACGCGCCATGCGCCTTGCTGCTCTCGATTATCTTCGTGCACTCGTCAGGCTCTATTCCAAGGCCCGCGAGGGAGCCGAGCTCCTTTGTAAGCATTCTTCCAGTCTCAAACGCAGCCCTGAACTCATCCATATCCTCCTTTAATCCAGACTTTGTAATGCCCTTAAGCGCATCAATTGCCTTTATATTGGCAGAGTTAATCTCCTTTATCATCTTCATGTACATCTCGGGGAACTTCTCCTTCATGACGTTGGCCTTGGCAACGAACGACGTAGTCAACGAGCCTTCCTGTAAAAAGTTCGCAAACGTTAGCTTGAAAACATCTGGGAGCTTGAACGGTGCAACATCATAATCCCATTTCTGTCTAGTAAGCTTTATGACATCATCGCACGTGTAGTCCTTTGGCAACGAGCTCATCATAGAAGGAGAATACCTTGTGTAGATCATGCTGCCGTATGTAGCTGCCGCTATGTCAAAGCCGCTTCCTACCTTTCCGGTTGCCACCGCATGCGCCATCTGCGCCAGCTTGTGCACAAGGTCCTTATCAATCCCTATTGCCTCAGATCCATGCTTAGATGCAGAAAGCGCTGCTGCCACCCCAGCTACAGTAACTGCAGCGCTGCTGCCAAGTCCGCTCTTGGCTATCTTGCCCTCAACCGTCACGTCAGTGTCAGGCGCGAACTCCTTGTCATCCTTGGTCTCAAGGTAGAATCCAGGTATCTTAGCGCCTATGCCAACCAGGTACTTTATTGGAACGCCAACTGCTGCCTTGATCAGCTCGAGCTCCTTCGGAACGGTGAGCTTTATGTCACCGTTTTTCTGGTCTACAGTGCCTTCTCCAGAAAAACCGAACTGAGGCGCGCTTATCTTTACATCGTTGGTCTGCAGGAACTTCACCCTTACGTGCACTCTTGCATTTACGGTTATCACGAAGCCAGGATTGGGCCTTTCAAGCACAGAGTATCCGCCAAGGAGGAGTATCTTTCCAGGCGCGCTAGCCTTTATATCGAAATCAGGCATCTGATCACTTGGCCAATGGGGCAAGCTTCTCTGAATCTATGAGTGAATCCTTTCCAGAGAGCAGCCGTGGTCCGCTGCCCTGCCCAGCAACGATTATTTTGCCGTCACCAACGATATCTTTGATCGCGTCCATTACCTTGCCTTTGTTCTTGCTTAGGGTTATAAGCTGAGCATTAGGTCCGGCGTCAAACGTATAGGCAGCTATTGGAGACCCATTCGTCTGGTTAAGTTCATGTACCACGCTG
>JASHRG010000017.1 GCA_030037495.1 Microcaldota archaeon
ATGAGAGAGCTTGTTGACAATCTTAAGGATGTAGCTAGGCTTATGATCCTTGATGTACTGCAGAACGAGAAGCGCTATAGCAAGGCTACCGTGAGTAGAGCGAAATTAACGGTAATGGAAGCACTTGCATAAGCTGGTTCTATGGCTAGGATGCGGCCAATAAAAAGGAAACTTATTGTAGATTTTCTGCTCTCTAAAGGCTTCCAGCCTGCTGGAATGAGGGGCACACACGAGAAGTTTGTGCATCCAGATGGAAGAAGAACAACTGTATTGAATTACAGAGAGCTTTGGAGAAAGCCAATAGGATGGATATTAGAGGACATAAACTCTACATGGGACGAGCTAGAAAAGTTTCTTAATGGATAACTAGCCTAACCTTCTTCTAGCTAAGCCCTAATCCCTAGCATAGCCCCTGAAGGGAGAGGGAGAGAGGGTAGGGGCTAATTAATACACGTGTATTACAAATGTTATACGAAGCTATATATATCTTATCCTTCATAACTTACATGGTGATCTGATGGAAGATACAGAGATGGTAACTATACGCGTGCCTAAGGGAACAAAGGCGTTTGCGAAGAAGGAGAATATAAAGCTGGCAATCGAGTTTCGCGAGTTTATAAGCGCTAGGAGGCGTGCAGTTTCGCTTTTGAAGGAGTATGCGGCTATAGAGAAGAGGGCCAAGAGGCGCAAGGTTTCTGGAGACAGCGCTCAGATGATAAGAGAGGACCGTGATTCTAGATGATAGTCCTAGATGCTAGCGCCCTGGTAAAGCTAGTGGTGGAGGAGAAGGACTCGGAGAATGCAAGGAAAGCCTACAAGAAAGAGCTGGCTATGCGCGAGAGAATATTGGTTCCTTATCTCGCCTTGCCTGAAGCGCTCAACAGCCTCTGGAAGTACCATACTCTGAGAAAGGAGCTGAGCGACGAGAAGTTTGAATCTGCGATGAACGATCTCTTATCAATATTCAATAAATTGGAAAAGGTACAAGAGAGCAGCGTAGCAAGGCTGGCCTCAGAAATAGCGCATGTGCATAAGCTATCTGTCTATGATTCTATATACGTAGCAATAAGCAGAGTAAACAACACGCCCCTACTGATTTTTGATGAGCCTGTAACCGGGAAGGCGAAAGAACTAGGTGTGAAGCTAGCCGTCTAGCTCATAGCCGGTCAAGCCCTTCAGGCCCAAGCCCATGAAGGGCGAGAGGGAGAGAGGGGCTCAGTTTCTATGCATAGCCAGAAATTCTTCAGGAGTCAGGATGGCTATCCCACTGTGCAATTTGAAGTCTTTCTTGTTCCTTGTTATCAGGAATTCCGACCTGCCTTTTAGTGCTGAGTTGAGCTGTATCGAATCTTCGAAATCGTCCATATCGCTTTTGAAAGAGTTATTCAATATCTGGGAGTTGAGTGATACTATTTTAAAGTGCTTGGCTAGTGTCTCTATCTCCTTTACCGATTCCTTACTTTCACCTAGCACATACCATATTATTGGGATTGTAAGTGCGGATAGGCAGCCTTTCTCCTTGCCATTCTTTACGCTCTCTATTATCTCAGCGCTGGCTTCGAATCCCTCTCTAGCGCTAAGCACATCCACAAGGACGTTAGCGTCCAAGAATATCATTTACTCATTCTCCTAATTATCGCGTGCCTAATCAGAGCTCTCTCTTCCGGCAAACTAACTTTTGGCATTACGCCAAGTAGCTTAACCAAATCCTTGCTTATCCCCATTTTAAGCAGCCTTTGTTTCTTCTTTTCCAAATCCTCGCGGCCTTCGTTTTCGGTACCAAGGAGTCTGCTTATTATCTCATCGTAACTTTCCCTGCTAGCTATAGCAAGCTGTTTCAGCCTATTTCTCGTGCTTTTTCGCAACCTCACTATTGTGATCTCTTCTTGTGCCATACTATCACTGTATATCTAATGTATATGTAATGTATATTATTAAACCTTTCTATTTAGTCACATCTTCTAGCTCCTAGCCCAAGCCTAGTCAAGCCCCTCCCCACCCAGATCCCTAGCAAGCCCCCCGAAGGGCGGGATAGGGAGGTCTCCTGAGAGAGCGTCAGGCACCGGGCGGCAGCGCAACCCTCTTCAGCATCAGGTAGAGCGCCACGTATATTGGTAATCTGACTGTAACGTTCTCATATGGGCCATACTCCTGGCCGTTCATTGTAAGCTTTGGTGCCCTTGACACGTGCACCTTCAGGCTCTTGCCCCTGTATACTATTGCATCTTTCATAGGGTCAAAGGACTGGAGCTCATTGAGTGAAGAGAGCTTCTTGCCAACAAGCCCCGTGTCTCCATGGAGAGTGTTCGCAAGCCTTATCATGTGCTGCGGGTCATTTGTGACGTTCTTGTCTATGGAGTCGCTCTGCCTTATTGACATGTTCTTTATCACGTTCTTCCAGAACTCTGCCTTTCCTGGTATTCTCACCTTGTCCCAGTTCCCCAGGGTTATTCCAAGTATTATCTCAGTCTTGTTCTTTACCAGCCTTCTTGCAATCTCCTTCTCAATGCCAAGCGCCATAAGCGCCTCTTCTCCGGAATTGAGCGCCCTGACAATCCCCTTTGCAAACTTGCCCCCCCATCCAGCATCGCTTGGTCTTGGCCCCTTGAGCGCTTTTGCCCTTTTTCCAAGAGTGGGAAAGAAGGCAACAGGGTCTATTCCTGTTCCTGTTATGTACTCGCTTATGTTGCGCCTGGCCCTTGCGTTCAGCTTGAATACGTCGGGACTTGACACGTGCACGTGGTAACCCCGGTTTCCGCTGAAGTTTATGGATATCTCTCTTTCAGAGAAGCCAAAGTCAGGTATCAAAAAATCCTCAACCAGCCGTATGGTCTCAGCCTTTACAGTGCTGAGGCAGTTGTCGCACGTCCAGGATCTTCCATGTTCATCCTGGCACTTTAGATGAAGGTCAGTTGCGTCAAGGTCAAATATCAACTCTGAACCAAGCCAGCCCTTTGCCTCCATCGGCCTTCCAGAAGGCCTCTCATATTCTGCAAGCGAGCAGTTTATGAACGGGGGCGCATTTTCAACAAGATACCTCTTGAACTCCTTGTTGTTTGGAAATGAGAGGTGTCTGAACGCGATCTTTGTCTCAAAATTCCCAAACGCGAACTCATGCTTCTCTATGTGTTTTGGGGATATGGCATCCGCATCCACCATTGAGTAGTACTCCTTGAAAAGCCCCTTTGCAAGCTTTTCAACCCTGGGATCAAGCAAGAAAATACCCCTATGATATTCTTGCATAAAAGCATAAAAATATGATATTCTAAAGGAAAGCATGCGAGCCTCTAACCCAGAAGAGATAAAGCAGGCAATACTCGTTAGGGCAGACCTTGACATGGGGAGGGGGAAGCTGGGCGCGCAGATAGCCCATGCTTCTGTCCTGAGTTTCCTTGAGGCACAGAAGGTTGATAAAGAGATGGCAATGGAGTGGCTTGACACAGGGCAGAAGAAGATTGTGCTTAAAGTTGACGATGAGGAATCCCTGAAGAAGCTCTACGCAGCATTCAGGTTCAAGAAGGTTCCATGCGCTCTTGTAAACGACGCAGGGCTTACGCAGCTTCCTCCAGGTACCACTACAACTCTGGGTATCGGCCCGTGGAAAAGCAAGGAAATAGACATCTTCACGGAGAAGCTCAAGCTTCTATGAGGTTGACACAGGTGCCTCCAGCCTTGGAGCAACCCTCACGGTCTGCCCTGGTATGTCTGTACCGGGGAACCACCCGAAGTATACGCGATTTGCCTCATCTTTCCCCCTCTCGCGCACCAGGTTCTTCCTGAGTTCAGTCTCAACGCCGAGTATGGCGAGCTCTGCAGAGCAGAATGCGCCCTGTGTTCTAACATCAACGCTTATGTCATCGGAGAAAGAGCGAGGATCCATCATCAAGTTTGCGGCTAGGCTGCGGCTCCCTGAAGATGACGCCCTGAACAACGCAAGGTCAAGCCCGTTCCTGTGCACCATCTGTCCCTTCCTATCCTTTGATTCAAAGCCGTATAGGAATGCAATTGCGAACACATAGTCACTGAAGCTCCTTGGGAATTTCGGGTTTGCGTCCATGCCCTCCTCAAGCGCGTCCCTGAAATTCTGTAGCCTGCTGCCAAGGTATCCGGGAGGTCCATCAAAATCGCTGAAAACGTAAGTCTTGATAGGTAGCCCGTTAAAGACAACTGTCCTGGCTTCAGTCACATAAAGCCTGGTCTCCCTTGGCATTTCAGTCCTCATGAGTTCCACTGCCTTATTCACTGCAACCTGGGATGTTTCAACGCCTTTCCACATTCATTTCACCTATATGAAGTTGCTTTCCAGATATTTACGCTTTTACGTATTATTTAGGGATTTCTGGTCAGTATGACATTTGTTCAGATATATAGGCTTTTCCTAGCAAGGATCAGACATAGGCCAGCCAGCTCTCGAACTCGGGGTTACCGCCAGCTACCACTTCCTCGTATTTCTGCGCAAGCATCTTTGTGATCGCCCCCGGTTTCCCGTTTCCGACCTTTATTCCGTCTATGTTTACAATTGGGGTTATCTCTGCTGCGGTTCCTGTGAAGAACACCTCATCAGCTGAGTCCATCTCCTCCCTGTGCACTGCCCTCTCCTCAACCTCAAGGCCCATGCTTTCAGCAATCCTTATCACAGAGTCTCTGGTTATGCCAAGAAGTATGTCTGCGCTATCATCAGGGGTTATCACCCTGTTGTTCCTTACTATGAACAGGTTCTCGCCAGAGCCCTCGGCAACGTAACCCTCTCCAGATATGAAAATGGCCTCGTCAAAACCTGCGCTCTTTGCCTCGTAGTTCGCGATTATTGAGTTGATGTAGTTGCCGCTGTTCTTTGCCTCTACAGGGAGTATCTCGGAATTGATCCTGTGCCATGAGGATACCTTGCACCTTATCCCACGCTCTTTGCCTGCCCCGAAATACGCACCGAACGGTATCGCTGCTATAAATACGCTTACCTTCTTGCCATATGCGCTTATGCCTATCTGGTCAATGTCGTAGAAGCCAAAAGGCCTTATGTAGCAGGACCTAAGCCTATTCATCCTTACGCAGTCCATTATCGCCTTGGATATTATCTTGTCTGAAAATGGCAACTGCATTGAGTCTATCTTTGCGGTGTTCATGAACCTTTTAACGTGGTCCCTTAGCCTGAATACTGCTGTGCCCCTCTTAGCCTCGTACGCCCTCAAACCCTCAAATATCCCGCTTCCGTACTGCAGCGAGTGCGTGAGTATGGGCACCCTTGCATCGTTGTAGCTCACGAACCTGCCGTTGAGCCAGACCCTGAGCTTTGCCCTGTCCTTCGAGCCCTTTGCGCTCGGGTCAAGGGACTTGCTGATCTTCATGATATAAAATGTAAGTGAATCTTTAATAATCCTTTTTGCGAAAACAAACCATGGACGAGAACGAGATAAGGAAGAGGCTCGAGTCTAGGGGGCTTACGCAGTTCCAGATAAAGGTGCTACTTGAAACATACAAGGTGCCAAAGGGCCAGACGGTAACATACAAGGAGCTTGCAAAGAGGGCGGGCAGCCCAAATGCATACAGGGCTGTTGGCTCTGTAATGAGGATAAACCCTCTTGCGCCAATGATACCCTGCCATAGGGTGATAAAGAGCAGCGGCGCGCTCGGCAACTACTCCGCAAAGGGAGGCACAGAACTCAAGAGGAGAATGCTGAAGAGAGAGCACGCTATACCTATGTAAAAGGCCGGTTTCCCGGCCAAGCCTGTAACAACCCTGTGCCATCACCCGTAAGCGTGAACAATCAGTGCATCATTAGGGGCGAATTGCCCACTGAAATCAAATTTTGCTTTTGCAGCATCATTAGGAACCTCTAGTTCCTCAAGCCTTACACCAGAGCTTACCAGAGACCTTAGTTCGTGCGATCCCTGCTTTGTCAGCAGCAGCGCCTTCCCAGGCTCCTCTTTTGTCGCAAAGTCAAGCAAACCCTTCTCCTTCAATCTATTTAGGTTGTACCAGACACTGCTCTTTGAGAATCCGTAGCTTTCACTAATGTAAGAGACGAATGCAGACGCGCTGTCTATGGCGTCGCCTGAGATCTCAAGGATTACAAGCTGCTCGCGCTTTGTAAGTCTTGAAACTTTTACAGTAGTAGTTATAGCGATTTGGCCCATCATAAACACCCAGAAGTTTTAAGGGATTTATGCGGCCATCGCAAGGTATGTGTTATTATTAGGCATATCCCACTTAGAGGTTGTGCTGCAGCTAAAGAAAAAGTGCCTCTGTATCTGCAGTGCCACGCCTTCTTGCATTATCTCACATACATTGCCGCATCTTAACTTTATGAATTATAAACAATCAATTGATATTTAAAGCTTATGTACAAGAAACCTGGTCAATTCTCTTCCAGCCTGGCCAGGCCCGCAAGTGGATCGTCTTTATGAGTATCCTTTAACTGTATGGCCCTAACCGCATCCCTTATTGTTTTCCGTGCGCTCTCCTTAAACACCAATGTCATGCGCGCAAGGGTCTCATCAACCAAGTAGTGCACCTTTTTGCTTCCAGTTGATCCTCTGATCCTCACCAACTTTTCAATTATCGTGTTCAAAAGCTTAGGGTCGATACTATGCGGGTATAGGTCCATCTCCCTGCGCTCTGTTAGCTTTGCCGTGATCGCGTCGCTGAACCAGACAAGCGCCTCCTTCGAATCCGAGGCAGCGAAGCGCACCAGATCTTCGTTCAGCCCATTTTCGCTTTGTATGGTTGCTATGCGGGTCCTTGCCTTCCTTCTTATGTTCTCTAGGATGCGCATTGCATCCTCACTTCTAAGGAAGCCAATCCACTTTTTGTCTGCGCTGAGGTGCGCAAGAGCATCCAGGGCTTCGGGGCTGAGGCTCTTTATCGAAGAAAGCGCGTCGCATGTCCCAAGCCAGGTTGCAAAGTTGAGATCAGCACCCATGCCTACAGCACCCCTGTGCAACGACATGACATCGTCAGGATGAAGGATCCTCGCTATCTTGTAAATGATCTTGCCTGTCTGGCTATAGGGTGTGTTTAGCCTGACAAGCTCCCTTAGGAACCCGAAGAGTTCGTCCTGGTCTCCGATGTGCAACCGTTCAAGCCTTCCCGCCTCTACATCATTGAGCATGCTCTTGAGCTTCTCCCTCGGGAGTATAGAGGAAGCGGTCCTTGCTTCGAAGGGCCTGAGCGTGCGCAGCTCACTGAAAAATGCTCTCACTACCGAAAGCGCCTCTTTCTGCGGCGTCGGTTTTTCGACAACTGTAAGCTCCATACTATCGCATAATCTGAATAACATTCAGATATTTAAGATTTTAGAGCGGGTTACCCGAGGCAGGCGATGTCCCTGAAGGAGCGGAGCTGCTCCCCCACCTCGTCGACAGAGTTGAACACCTCTATTTTTACCCTGTTCTTCTCGGCATTCGCAAGCGTTTCCTGCACATCTTTCTTGCCGAGCACGCTGTCATTCACAAGTACGGTCTTAGCCTCGTACCCGTCTATAGCTTCGTTGACAGGGCCTACCCCTGACCTTGATCTGCCCGAGTCAAGGCCGCTCAGAAACTCCTCCATAAGCTTGAACTCAATCCTTATCCTTTCTTTCTGGAGCAGGGCGGCTACCCTATCGCTCTTTATCAGCTCGTAGACCCCGGTCCTTTCCGTGTCGCTGGTTTTCTCGAATATCAGCCTTTTCCCTATCTTCTTTATCATACCTGTTTCTTCCCCGAATTTCTTCACGTCGTCTTTTGTAAAGCCTGGCCCTGCAATGATTATGGTGTCGACCCTCATCTCCTCAGCCATCTCAAGGATCTGCCTGAAGTACTTCTTTTCCTGCTCCGCGTAGTCCTTCTGGCTCATCCTCTTGCTCAGATTGCTGTAAATCTCGTTCTTGAATTCAACGCCGTAGCCAAGAAGATACGCAGGGACAGCCTTCTCCTCGTCTGCAACTATCAGGCCGAGCCTCGCCTTCCTTGTATCAGAAACAGCATTTCTTATCACGTTTACAAGGTAGTCGTGCCACTCTGTCTTTATTATGTCAAGCACGTCCCCAGGAGCGATGTTCAACGTATGGTAGCTGTTCAGTTTTATGTAGTCAAGCGGTTTACCCTCAATTATCTTTCCCATTATCCTGAGCCTTTCCGCCGTCTTGTCAAACTCTGTCTTCTCGACTCTTACAGTTATCACTACCTCTTTCATCTCTCCCTTGTCGCCCTCGCTAGCCTTGAACTTCCTGAGGCTCTCCGACTTGACAAGGTCGTTTGCAAAGATTATCCTCTGAAGGGTCCAGAGGTCGTCAAGAGTGTCAACCCTAAGCTTGAGCTTGCCCTCGCCCTCATAGAACTTGATTACCTTCATGGAATCAAGTAAATTCGGGTAATAAGGTTAATAATCCATAGTG
>JASHRG010000018.1 GCA_030037495.1 Microcaldota archaeon
TGGCTCTGCTGGCTTTCTTCTCAGTGATGGCTACCATTTTTGGCGATATATCCGAAGCGTACGCTTCATATCCTAAGTCAGCTAAACCTAGGATGGGTATACCTGTACCGCATGAACAATCAAGAATACTTTTAACTTTAAAATTCTTTATTACGCCTTCCACAGATAGTGCCTCTAATTTAGTTAATTTATTAGCACCAATAAGTGAAAAATCATCAAAAAACTCCCCTAGGTCCTCGAAGCTAGGGTTATATTTTACATTTTTCATAAACATGTAGTTAAACGCATAAATTTAAGTCTTTCAATTTTGATATACGTGAATATACATTGATGTATCTGGTTGGATTAAGCTCAGGGTTCAAATCCCTCCTCTCACCGGCGGGATTTGAACCCGCGACCTATGTCTTTCTCCTGCATTAGGAGGTCGTGAGGGTTTAAGATTGCTTTACAAAACATAGACGCATGTAGGTTTTATATGCCTATGTTTGATGAACGGGCGCGGCGGGATTTGAAGTCGCTCCCTCGTGAGCCTTAAATGGACTTGGCGGGATTTGAACCCGCAACCCCCTGCATGCCATGCAGGTGCGCTACCGTTACGCTACAAGCCCTCAGTCTAGATTTGCACGGCTAGGCCTTTTATTGCTTGCTATTGCTCCTGATCAGCTATAGAACTGTTGGACGTCTCTTTTCAGCTGTTCGTCCATTACATAGACTCTTGCCCCGCGCTCGCCTGTCTCGCGGAAGCCCCCCTTTCTTACCCAGGCATCGAAGGCCTTCTCAGCAGCATCAGCGCTGATTCCTGCCCTAGCTGTACCAATTACTATATCGCCTATTGTTACAGGTCTTCCAAGGTCATATGCAACCTTCGCCACAGCCATTTCAGCTGTTGCATTTGTTGTTCTTGTCACCATCTTCTCACTCTATACTATATTTCATGTTAGAAGATAGGAATAAATATGCAGTGTGCAAAATGGCCGAATACCAGAAGTGCGGCATCAGGCACGCGTTTCCAGTAAACTTCTGTCTGGAACCAACGCCATGATCTCGTCCATCGTCTCTGAATAGTCCCCGCGCACTTTTTCAGGCTCCTCGCCATCCCGTTCCAGGCTGCACCTCCATTTGAGAAATTCCTCGACAGCAACTTTTGCTAGCTTCCTGTTGATCATCAGTATGCGGACTGCGTTTTGCATCTTCAGCAATCTATCAATTGGCTTTAGCTTCTTCTTGCTCCCCAGTGATATCTCTTTGGCGAACTCCACTGTGTTTATAACAAGCGCCCTGTCATTTCTGCTCCTCCTGGAGCTCTCTTCAAGGAAGTCCAGCATGTTTACAAGAACTAGTATTGTAAATTCCTTCCTGACTCCAGTGGTTCTTTTAAGGTCTTTTTCCGCTTTCTTCAGCATTGCTTCAATGCCTGTTGCAAGCTTCGCTACCTCTCTCCTTAATTCTAGGGGCGCATTCTTGTGCAGATCCGTCATCCTATCGCTATATAGGACTGCTTAGGAAATATTTATGTGTTGGGCTCATGCTGGCGATATGTAGAGTATGTTGCCCCCTCTGAGGAGTATGGTGCCCATCTTTGTCCTTAGCTGGCCGTCGTCTAGCTCCTCCGCGTCCTGGAGCACAAGGTTCATGTGTATGTCAAAGGATGAGAGGCTTCCTCGTATCTGTGCTCCTCCCTTCAGCTTTATCAGCACTTTCTGGCCAAGCACCTTGTTCAAAAGGTCAAAAGGTCTTTCTTGTTGCGGCATATTTACACCTAAAACAAATAAAAATAAATATCATTGCTCTTTCTTCGGCTTTACCTTCTTCAGGTCCTCTTTCTTTATAGCTAGCTTTATCCTTCCTGTTCCAAGGCCTATCTGCTTTCCTATCAGTATGTTCTCCGCGACTCCCTTCAGCATGTCCCTCTCGCCGAACACGCTTGCGTTTGTGAAGTGCTTTACGGTTTCCTCGTAAGCCGCCCTTGCAAACACGGATTCCTTTTCTCCTGCAACTCCGTGCCTTCCAACGCTCTTTATTTCCCCTGTGAACGTCATCGCGTCAGCGACAAGCGCAATGTGCCTGAAGCTGACCGTGAATCCCTCTTCCTGTATGACGTCGCTCAGCTCATGGGCGATGAGGTTCCTTGCGGCCTCTACCCCATAAACCCTGAGAACCTCGAATATGTCATTGCTGTAGAGGTGCCATTGGTCAACCCCCTCTATCTTCATGACCTCTTCCATGTTGCTTCCGCTTGTGGCAATGTAGAAAGTTTCATCCTCGTTCTGCTGTATGCTTGCCTTAAGTATCCCCTTAACTCCTATCACTGTTGAGTTTAGCACGTTGACGAACGCTGTCCTGGTTGTCTGCGTTGTCTTCCCCTTGCCCCTGAATTTTATCTTTATAGTTTCTCCGTCTTCCTGCGAAACATTGAGGTCTTCCTTCTTCGAGAGCCTGCTAGCAACAGTTTTCCCGGTTATCTCGTAGAAGCCCAGCTTCTCCTTGTCAAGGTGCAGCACAAGGGTCCCGGATTTCAGGTCCTCGT
The DNA here is from genome assembly GCA_030037495.1 of Microcaldota archaeon. GTDB lineage: Archaea > Micrarchaeota > Micrarchaeia > Micrarchaeales > Micrarchaeaceae > JAJZYD01. The sequence goes on from JASHRG010000018.1 coordinate 2,528, forward strand.
CAAAGCTGCTTATCAGGTTTGACAGATGCACGTCCTCTATCTTTCTCCAGATCTCTCTGACTTTCTCATATTTCTTCTCAATGTTCTTGTCAAGCCTTATCTCCATTATAGGGGCCTTTGGCTTCTTCCTTGCGTCAACAAGCTCTATTATCCTGGGCAATCCCTTTGTTGTGATTATCGATGAGATTCCGGCGCTGTGGAATGATTTCAGAACCATCTGGGTTCCAGGCTCTCCTATCGACTGCGCAGCGATTGTTCCAACCGCCTCTCCAGGCACAACTTTTATGTCATCTTCCATAACATCACCTGCTTACCAGCTGCTCCTTTGTGGGGTCTATTGCGTCCCCTCCGTATATTGTTTCTATGAGCGAACCACTTGCGTCCCTGACGCTGAGGTCCCTTCCAACGTAGAAGTCCTGCATTGCGTTTATGAGCCTCCTTTGAAGGTATCCTGAAACTGCTGTTACCAGCGATTTTGTCATCGCAGAGTCACGTGCCCCCATGGCGTGCATGTAGAACTCTGTTGGCTCAAGCCCGTCAGCAAATCCAGATTTTATGAACCCTTTTGCCTCTGGAGTCTTGTCATTTCTCTTGAAATATGGGAGTATCCTTCCTGAATAGCCCCTTGCAGGCCTCCTGCCCCTTATTGATTGCTGGCCTAGCAGCATGCTGGTCTGGACATAGTTGAGTATGTTGCCCCTGGCCTTGACCCTTGCCACAAGGTAGGCCCTGTTGTTAACATCAGAGATCTTTCTGAGAACGACCTCTGCCATGTGCCTTGCCTCTTCAAGCTGCGCCATTGTTATGAGCTCAAGGGTTTCCTTCAGCGTGTAGCTTGGAAGCCTCTCTAGCTTCCCGGCCTTGTACTTGTCAAGTATGTCGCTCACCTTTGACTCAACTTCGCCTATTATGTTTGCCTTCTCCTTGTTCAGGTGCTCAGAGTTGTAATAGTCCTTTATGCTTATGGTCATGCCCATCTGTAGCGCTATCATGAGCGAGAGCTTTGTCAGGTTGAGCAGGAAGTACTGGTAGACGTCTGAGCCGTACTGCCTGAAGACCTCCATCAGCAGTGTGCCCCCGCCCCCGCCAACCATCTTTTCGTCTATTATTCCCTCGATCAGCTCGCCGTTCCTTATCACAGTCTTTCCCTCGCTCGTCTTGCCCTCAAAGCTGAACCCCTTTGGAAGTATCTTCGAGAATATGGTCTTTCCAGCATAGAGGCCTCCCTTTACCGGCTTTGGAAGCTCGTAGACTCCAACGCCAGCAAGCATCCTTGTTGCGTCGTCCTTGTCATAGAACGCATCGTCCCTTGTCAGCACATACACTCCAATTACCTCATCTTCCATGGTAAAGACTATTGGCTTTCCGTCCCTTGGCGAAAGTATCTGGTCCTTTGGCTGCATCAGGTACCTCGCCTCAGCCTGCGCCTCGAGCGACTGTGGAACGTGAAGGTTCATCTCGTCCCCGTCAAAGTCTGCGTTGTACGGCGGCGCTATCGAGACGTGAAGCCTCAGCGTCCTTCCAGGAAGCACCTTTATTATATGCGCCATTATCGACAATCTGTGCAGCGTCGGCTGCCTATTGAACAGAGCGATGTCGCCATCAACAAGCTGCCTTTCAAGTATCTGGCCAGGCGCAAGCAGCTTGACGAGCTCATCCCTGTTGGTCTCGGTTACCCTCTTCCTTGTGCCATCAGACATTATCACGTTTATCACTGCAGGGTACTCCTTGTTCATGAGGAACTTCTTTGCCTCTTCTATGTTCCAGAGCGTCACGTATATCGGTATTGTAAGGTTATCTGCTATCTTCCTTGGTATGCCAACTTGGTTTACAGTTATGCTCGCATCAGCTGAGATAACTGTCCTTGCCGAGAAGTTCACCCTCTTTCCAGACAGGTTGTATCTCAAGCGACCCTCCTTGCCCTTTAGCCTCTGGGCCAGCGTCTTGAGCGGCCTTGTGCTCCTGTGCCTTGCAACAGGCACCCCAGGAGTTTCATTGTTGAAGTATGTGGTAACCTGATACTGCAGAAGCTCCCAAAGGTCGTCTATTATTATCTGTGGGGCTCCGGCGTCTATGTCCTGCTCAAGCCTCTGGTTGATCCTCATTATGTCCACAAGCTTGTGGGTGAGGTCGTCTTCGCTCCTCTCTCCAGATTCCAGCGTGATCGATGGCCTTACGTTTACAGGCGGTACGAGAAGCGTTGTAAGCACAAACCATTCAGGCCTTGTTGCGGTCGGGTCTATCCCGAAAAGCATGAGGTCGCTGTCCGGTATCTTCATGAGCCAGTCCCTTAT
>JASHRG010000019.1 GCA_030037495.1 Microcaldota archaeon
TTCAGAGTCTTCTCGGTTTCATGCGAAAGGCAGGTGTAGAAGCACTCCTGGCTATCCTCATCAAGGAGGATTCCCTGTGTCATTAGCCAGTACTGCACCTTTGCATACAGGTCAACATGGTAGTCTGACTTGAGCTCCCTGTAGTTGTATATGTAATCGCGGTTGTTTGTGGCTATGTACTGGAACATCGCAGGGTGTCCTAGTATTATGTTGCTTATTTTGTAATCGTCGAGGATGCTCTTGACGCCTTTCATTAGATGCCTGCCAAAGCTGTTTAGTTTGTCATAGACCTTTCTGTCCCTGAGCACGTTCAGCGTTGCCTTTGCAGCCGTGAGCGAGAGCGGGTTGCTGGCGTAGGTTCCGCCCTGGGTCACCTTGTGCTTGCCTGGGCCGAATAGCTCCATGATCTCCTTCTGGCCTGTTATGGCCGATATGGGATAGCCGTTGCTCATTGATTTCGCGAACGTTGCAAGGTGCGGGGTGACGCCAAATAGCTCCTGCGCCCCTCCCCTTGACACCCTGAACCCTGTCTTGACCTCGTCGAATATCAGGACTGAATCATACCTTTCGCAGAGCTCCTTGAGGTGCTTGAGGTAACCCGGCTTTGGCATTATTGCCGATGCGTTGCCCATTATGGGCTCTGTTATAACTGCGGCTATCCTCTTGTGGTGCTGCTTTAGCGTCTTTTCTATAGACTCGAAGTTGTTCCATGTCTCAACCATAACAAGATCTTTTATTGCGCCTGGTATGCCCCTTGACTGCTGGTATGGGCGCTCCTTTGTGTCATAAGGAGGACTTGTGGACCAAAGAAGGTAGTCATGGCCTCCATGATAGTGCCCCTCGAACTTGACTATGACGTCTTTCCCGGTATATGCCCTCGCAGCCCTTATCGCGTGCATCGTTGCTTCTGTGCCTGTTACAGAGAATCTTACCATCTCGGCGCATGGAACCATGTCTATTATCTGCTTGGACACCTGGAGCTCAAGCTCATTGTCAAGCGCGAATATGGTGCCGGTCCTGGCAGCGTCCCTGACTGCGTTTGTAACGTAAGAGTATCCGTGCCCGAGGATTATCGGGCCAAATCCGAGCCTGTAGTCTATGTACTTGTTTCCGTCAACGTCCCATATGTGGCAGCCATGCGCCCTCTTTGCGAATATTGTGCATGGAGTGTAGATCGGGCAGAACACAGCTGTCTGCCATAGCCTTGCGTTTGAGGAGACGCCGCCGGGCATCACCTTGAGCGCATCAGAGAAAAGCTTCATCGACTTTTCGATCTTGAGGTTGCCGCCCATTGTCCTAGCTTTCTTTGCCATCTTACCAAGGACTAGATGTGAATAGGTTTATTTAAAGTTTTTGAATTCCAGAACTGGAATTACTTCCTTTTCAAAGCCCTTTGCCTTTTTCGTCATGGCTGAAGGTGTCCCTTACCATGCATACAAGCCCTGTGAACAGACCATATGTGACAGCTACTGAAATTACCACTGCATTTTCAAAAATGTTAAAGTGCCATCTGGTCGGAGGAGACGTTATCTGGGGGTCTCTCACAAGCATTCCGAACTGGAATCTGTAGCCGTGCTTTGGTTCCATGCTTCTTCTCATTGCATCGCACAGAATCTGGCGTAGAGATATTTATAAGCTATCGTGATTGGCTTCTTGACGTTCTCGTCATCACTCTGTCATGCTTCTTCGGAGCAGCATGTACGTAGCAAGGAGTATGAACGCCGATCCTTCAACCGCGCCTGCCACCAGGCCTGTCATGCCAGCTGTGGCGAGCTGCGGGTATTCCTGGCGCAGGAGCGGGAAGTATGGATTTTTTATTATGCTTCTTAGCAGCGCAGAGTAGGTAAGATCCACTATGCCTGCCCCCATGAGTATAACAGGCAGTTGCTTCTTCAGCCCCTGATAAATCCTCTCAAAATGGTGTTTATGCCCAATTGTGATAGATTGGCTTTGTGCAAGCGTGCTTTTCCCAGTCATGGAACAATTGCCTTTTGCCCAGCCCGTATTTATGTTTTGGGTATGAAGCGCTGATTGCTGTATAAATCTTGCGATCAGGCCCGCAGTAGCATTCGCTGCTTGGCAAGCGCCTCCCTTGCGCCCCTTGGCAGTATGGCATTTAGGAAAACACCACCGGCCCCGCCTGCAATAACCCCGGTTAGTCCGGCATCAACAGCCCCTGCAAGAATAGTTGGCATCGCACCAGATTACAGTCTCAGGCAAATTATTTATATCTTGCTGCTATGCTAGCCCACCACAATGGACTTGGTGTTCGTGAATTCAAGCAAGCCGTATCTGGAGAGCTCCCTTCCTATTCCTGACTCTTTGATGCCTCCGAAAGGTATCCTTGGGTCGGCGTGCGTGTAATCGTTAACAAAAACCATGCCTGATTCTATCAGGCGCGCAACCCTTTCTCCACGTCCAATATCTCTTGTCCATATGGAGGCGCCAAGTCCGTACATGGTCTTGTTCGCGATCTTTATTGCCTGCTTCTCGTCTTTTGCAACGATTATTGAGGCAACTGGGCCGAACAGCTCGTTCTTTGCAACGTAGTTTAGATTGACATTTGTTAGCACTGTTGGCTCGTAGAAGTAGCCCCTGCCCTGCATCCTTTTGCCTCCACATTCGATCTTTGCGCCAAGCGAAACCAGTTCATTGACCTGTTTTTCTATGATATCTAACTGCTGCTTGTTTGAAAGCGGCCCTACCTCCGTTGAAGGGTCCATAGGGTCACCCACCTTTTGCGCCTTGGTGGCCTGCACAAACCCGTTTATGAAATCAGCGGCCACCGCCTTCACCACTATCAGCCTTTTTGCGTTTATGCAGCTCTGACCCGTGTTGTGGAACCTGCCACGTATCGCGCCGGTGCACGCAAGACCGAGGTCTGCGTCTTCTAGCACTATTAGGGGGTCGCTGCCGCCGAGCTCAAGGACGAATTTTTTAACATGTTTTGCTGCGAGCGCGCCTACTCCCTTTCCCGCGTTTACGCTCCCTGTAAACGATACACCTGATATGTATCTGCTCTTTGCCAGCGTCTTTACCGCATCATGATCCGTTATCACTGTCTTATAGACGTTTTCTGGGAATCCCGCCTCTTTGACTATCTGCTCTGTGGCAAGCGCGCACATTGGCACAACATTAGAATGCCTTAGTATTACCGTGTTTCCTGCAATCAGCGCTGGTATGGCGCACCGCATTATCTGCGTGAAGGGGAAATTCCATGGCATCACCGCAAGGATTGCGCCAAGCGGCTGGTGCGCCACGAAGGTCCTCTTCCCATCAAAATCCACAGGCTCATCTGCAAGCCACCTTTCTGCGTTTGCCGAGTATGTTTCTGCCATCCTGGCGCATCTTTCCAGCTCGTACTCTGCCTGGGATATGGGCTTGCCCATCTCCACTGTTATAAGTTTGCCATATTCGCGCTTCCTTTCCCTGAATAATCCAGCAAGCACTTTCATTAATTTGATTCTTTCTGAGAGGTCGGTTTTGCCCCATGCCTCAAACGCATTGTATGAGCTTTCTGCAACCGCAAGGAGGTCTTTCATGCCAATTGTCTCGAACTCCTTGTTAACCTGCTCTGTCGCAGGGTTTATGGACTGTACCTTCATCTACCCACGGCTATAGATGGAGTTTTGCTTATTTAAAGATTTAGATTCTCAATCGTCCTTTGGCGCGTATGGATACTCGCCACGTTGGTGGTCCCTTCTTAGCACAGCGATTGCATGCGGATCACCTCTACTTTCTATTATCCGTGCCCTCTGCTCCTTTATCGCTTGTATTTTTGTGTTGACGGCAACCCTCATGGCATCCTCGCCCAGATCCCATGCCTTTGCGGCCTGGAGAGCCAGCCCTGCCCAGGCCGCGCCATTTTCAGGCGAAGCGCTTATCGATCCCCTCCCAGCGCCAACGCAGAGCCTGAACAACTCCCTGCTCTTATTTCCCATCATTAATTCAAGCTGAGCAGCCACAGGGTCAGATGGTTCTAGGTAACCCCTTGCTATGCTCCTGGCCTGTTCAAGGTATTGTAGCGAATCTTCAAGCTGCGCTAACGCAAGCATATGCGCCTTATCGCCTTTTATCGACATAAGCTCCGGGTATCTTGCTGCGATGCTTGGCCCGCTCTTTAGCGCCTCTTCCTCCTCTTTCGTGAGCTTTAGCCTCTTGTACACATCAAGCTTCTCCGAAACTGCCTTGTACACCAGAAGCGTATCTATTTCTCTGGATAGAACCGCAGCCTCACTTTCAGAAATTTCTCCACTGGTTCCATGCGCCATTTTTACAAGATGCTCTATCTGGAAACGGGCTTGTTTCACAGCCTCAGCAAAATCGCCTGCCCTCTTGGCTGCATCTGCAGGACCAAACTGGCTCTGTTCATATTGCTTTATTCTCCTCAGGGAGCCTGCACGGAACTTTATCTCTGCAGCGTCAACCTCTGCTATCGATTCAAGCACATCTATGCTCTTTATCCTGTGCAGCATCTTCAATGCGTATGACTCGGCAAAGCGTTCTCTGTAGTACGCATAGCCAGAGAGCGCTATCGCTTCTTCGATGCCAAGGGTTATTGCACCAAGGTTCCCTGCATACTTTTGTGGCAGTGGTATATCGAATCCCAGCCCTGCCCTCTTGATCTGCTCCCCATATTTTTCGAGCAGCGTGAGCGCCTCTACGTACCTATTTATTTCCAGTGATCCCTTTACTGCTCCATGGGCTGCCTCTCCTATAAGGCTTGAGTCACCGTTTGCCAACTGCAGGCCCATCCTGACAAGGCCTGCAAATTCCTCTGAAACTTCATCGTAGCCAAACTCGTTCAGCAATGAGTATCTAAGCGCTCCTTTTAGCACTGCCCTTGTCCTTGTAGGGTCAGCTCCATACCTGCGTGCCATTTCCACAATATCAAATGCAAAAGAGGGATCTTTGTCCGTGTCCAGGATAGAAAGCTTCTGTGCAAACAGCTTGAGAAATTCCGTAGCCGCAGCTTCTGTTGATCTTCTGTGGAATGTGCCCAGTTTCTCATAAACCCGCATTCCTATATCAAGGTGATCACCTGCAAGCTCAACGAATATCTCCCTCTTCCAGTCTTTGGATCTTAGCACAGCAACTGAGTCTTGCAGAAAGCTTACTTTGACAGCGCCTCCTTCAAAATTCAGGACTGTGTCGCTCCTCCTTAGCATCCAGTCGCTCTTTGGCAGACCCTCAATTTTGCGGCCGCTTATGCGCTGCGCCTCCTTTGCAAGCATGGCCAGTGCTATCTCAATCATGAGCTTGGGCTCTGTGAAACCTGCGACAGAGTACACCTGCATCCTGTTCTCTGCTAATGTCGTAGCGCGCCCTGTAGCTGGAACAATGGCTTTATAACCACTCATTTTACCCACTTATTTTGGTGAATTTTATGATATTTAAGGGTGCCTAAAGCGTAAAAATTGATGAATTGGGTTTGTGCTTTTGTAAAGCTGAAATTTTGGAAATCCGTTATCCCGAAATTATGCAAATGCTTAAAAGCATATCTGTATAAGATTTCTACAACGCAAACGTAAAGGCACAGAGAAATGTTTGGACCGCACTTGATGCTTGAGCTTTATAACTGCGATGTCAGGGCTTTGGGTTCGCAGAAATTGATATACGATACTTTGGACAAGCTGCCGGAGATGATCGGCATGCACAAGATATCTGCTCCACAGATAATGCCCTATCAGGGAAAGCCTGACTCATTTGACAAGGGAGGCATATCCGCGTTTGTGCTGATTGCTGAATCTCACATAACGATACACACGTTCTTGGAACAGAGATACGCGACGATCGACATCTTCTCTTGCAAGGACTTCGACCATGAGAAGGCTACTGCACATTTCAAAAGAGTGTTCAGGGCAGGGAAGGTGGAGAAGAACCTGCTTAATAGGGGGAAGGAGTTCTCGAAGAACGTTGCAAAGGCAAGCCTGGTTGTCCAGAAAGAGAGAGGGGGCCTCAAGAAGCTATAAATCTTAGCTCTGATTTAATTGCGTATGGACTACAGACTGGTATGCACATCCTGCAGAGCAGAATACAAGAAGAGCAGCAGCGCATTTAGGTGCAGGAAGTGCAACAGCATACTTGAGGTCAGCTATGATTATGGCACAGCAATGCTGAAAGGCTTCAGGAAGCAGAGAGAGTCCTACATAAAGTACCTTACTTTCTATCCCATAGACAAACTAAAGGCGAGGAGGGAGGGCTGCACCGAGCTAGCGAGGTCAAAGGCGGGTTGGAAGGGCACAAATGTCTATTTCAAAATCGAGACTCAGAACCCATCAAGGTCTTTCAAGGACAGGGGCTCAGCAATAGAGATAAGCAAAGCGGCTGAGCTCGGCTTCAGGAGCGTTTGCTGTGCCTCAACAGGCAACATGGGCTTGTCGGTTGCAATGTACGCAAGAAAGCACAAGTTTAGGTGTACCATCTTCATAAGCAGGGGAGCAAACAGGACAAAGCTGAGAAGGATAAGGGAACATGGAGCAAGGATAGTGAAGGTAAGGGGAGACTTCAACAAAGCGCTGCTGCTGGCTGAGAATTTCGCAAAAAGGAGCGGGGCATTCCTTTGCGGTGATTACCACTACAGAAAAGAAGGACAGAAAAGCATGATGTTTGAGGTTCTTGACCAATTGAAATTCAGGGTGCCAGACTACGTGTTCATACAAGTGGGGAATGGGACTCTCCTCTCTGCAAGCTACAAGGCCATGCTTGAGTTCAAAAGATTCGGCTTTATAAAAAAACTGCCAAAGATAATAGCTGTTCAGTCGCAGGAGTGCGAACCCCTGGTAAAGGCATTCGACGAGAAGATAGGGATAAAGTACACTAGGCCAAGGACGTACGCAGATGCAATAGCTGTTGGGTATCCCACGTTTGGCCTTGAGTGCATTAAGGCACTGAATGAAACGCACGGGGTCGCGATCAGCGTGAAAGACAATGAAATAGAAAAAGCGAGAAAACTCCTCCTTAAAAAAGAGGGCATTGGTTCAGAACCTGGCGGCGCTGTCGGTTACGCTGGCTTCCTGAAGCTGTACGGTGATGATAGTGACATTTTCAGGGGCAGGAGCGTTGTTATAATGATAACAGGAAACAATGAATGATGACTCATTTGTCCCCGTACACTACGTAGTACCATGGCTTCCTCGCCAGCCCTGTCTGGTCTATGTATATGTGCTTCACCTGGGTGTACTCTTCCAGTGCATACATTGACAGGTCTTTGCCGAATCCGCTTTGCTTGAAACCTCCGTGTGGCATCTCGCTCACAAGTACACCATGCTCATTTATCCAGACCTCGCCGAACTTGAGCCTTGATGCGACGTTCATCACCTGTGTTACATCCGTGCCCCAGACAGAGGCTGCTAGTCCGTATATCACGTCATTTGCCTTCTCCACTGCCTCGTCAACGCTCCGGTACTTGAGCACAGAGAGCACTGGGCCAAATATTTCTTCTTGGCAAATCCTCATGTTTTGTTTTACGTTTGTAAATATCGTGGGTTCGAAGTAGAAGCCTTTCTTCATGCCTTTTGGCCTGTGGCCCCCAAACACAAGCCTTGCGCCCTCTTTTAACCCTGTTTTAACATACTCTTCTGTGCGATCTCGCTGCCTAGCTGACACAAGGGGACCCATGTCCGTGCTCTCCCTGCCAGGGTCGCCAATTCTTATCTTCGATGCCTTTTTCACAAGCATTGAGACGAATGCATCGTGCATTGATTCGTGGACGTAGACCCTTGTAGATGCTGTGCAGTCCTGCGCAGTATTCCAGAAAGCAGAGACTATGGCACCTTCGGTTACAGCGTCAAGCGATGCATCAGGAAGTATGATCATAGGGGCCTTGCCGCCAAGCTCAAGATGGACTTTTTTGATGTTGGATGACGCAGCCTGCATTATCTTCTTTCCTGTTGAGATGTCTCCGGTCAAGGCAACCATGTCTACATTGGCTGATGATGCAAGCTCGGTACCTATGATGTCACCTGGGCCAGTGACTATATTGAGAACTCCTTTTGGGAGGAGCTTTTCTGTGATCTTTGCGAACTCAAGCAACGACAAAGGAGTATATGAGGCTGGCTTGATGACCAGCGTGTTCCCGGCCGCGAGTGCTGGCGCAATCTTCCACATTGCGATATAGAGCGGATAATTCCATGGGATTATTGCCGCGATTACACCTATGGGCTCGCGTTTTATTATGCTGAGCCCCATTCCCGAATAATTCATCGAGGCTTTTCCCTCCATGTTGCGGATCGCTCCGGAGAAAAAGCGCAGATTGTCAATTATGAAAGGAAGGTCAGAGTCCCTCGAGTACTTTATTGTCTTGCCTACGTTTCTGCTTTCGAGCTGCGCCAGGTGCAGGGAATTCTTCTCCACAACCTCTGCAATCTTCCATAGTATTGATGCTCTTTCCATTGGGGTTTTCTCCGGCCAAACGCCTGAATCAAATGCTTTTCTGGCAGCATGGATGGCTGATTTTGCATCCTGCTTTGTTCCAAGGGGCACCTTTGCAATGGTCTCCTCTGTAGCAGGGTTTACAACATCGAATGTTTCGCCAGAGGAAGAATCAACCCATTTCCCGTCTATGAACATCTTGTAATGCTCAACTGCCATGTGTAGTGCTAACACTGCATTTATTTAAGGTTTATCTTTTCCAGTTCTCGTATAGCATCGCTCGCAACCCACCTTGCGCTCCTGCTGCTCGTTTTCTTAATCTGATAAGCGAGCCTCAACGCCTTCCTCCTGAGCCTTTCATTCCTCTTGCCAACCTGCCTCAGCGCCCAGTTCACTGCCTTCTTTACAAAGTTCCTCTCGTCTGTGCTGCCCCTCTTTATATCCTTAAAGAAGTTTTCAAAGAGCTTATCGCCTGCTTTCTTGTCATGGACGGCAAGCTCAGCCATCATGGCGTAGCCAGCCCTTTTCACGTATTCCTCTTTTCTTTTGCTCCATTCGACAGCCTTTTTCCACGCATACGGCGTCTTGTCGAATAGGTTGCCAACCGTATTGTCGACTATGTCCCAGGAATTGAATCTGCTCGCCCACACGTCCATCTGCTTCTCTGTCACCTTGTCGATTTCATCGACATACGAAGCAAGGATCATTGCATCATGGTATCCTGAGTTGTAGAGCCTCAGGGCAAGCTCATGATCCTTTCCTATCTTCTTGCCTAGCTTCCTTAGCACAGGGATGTTTATGGCAAAGTCGTCCCCTAGCATCACGCCAAAATGCTGGATCCTCCTCTTTGCAGCCGGGCTCAGCCTGTTTGACTTTATGAAGCTGATTATTTGATTATAGCTCATTGTCATATTGGTCCCGCGAACGCCCTGTATTTCTCTGTGGCCTCATTAACCATCTCCTTCTCAATCTTATTAAGCGGTGTAAACGGCTTTAATTCGATTGTGGTCTTTCCCCTGCTCATGGTGCGCTTCCAGAGCCCTGCCACCTTGCCGTTTATCACTATTGTTGGGTAAAATATCAACGTAGTGGCGCCGTAAACCCTCTTTACGTGCTCTTTCTCTAGGAAGGCGCTCCTGTCTGCATAGCTTATGATATACTCGTCGAAGCCAGGCAGCAGGTAGGCAGATTTGCCGATGCTGTTAGGGTCTGGCATGCTCTTTGGCATCCAGTACTCTTTCCCATCAATATCTTCATTGATCAGGCTTCCACTTGAGGCGTCAAGCCCGGTCATGGCATCAGAAACTTTTAGGCCTGACCACCAACAGAAGTCTTTTATCGATGCTGGGCCATGGCTAGTGAAATACCTTTTCACAAGCACGGCCAGCGCCCTCTCTTTGCTCAGCTTTTTTGCCTTCTTTGCCCATTCGTCAAGCAAAACAAACGTGTGCTGCTTGCCCTGCACCGGCCCGTAGCATATGAGTCCTTCCCTGCCTGCTCTCCTTATCACATGCGCCCTTGCAAAATTGTTCCTGAAGACCGGGCTGCCATTTTTCTGCATGAACTTGTGGAGCTCATTCCTTTGAATCTGGTCTTCCCCCTCAAATGCCCTGACTATGAGGCGCATTCCCTCGTTCACCCTTGACTCCGTCAGCCCATTTTCCAGCATAACCTTTGGGATCTTTTCATCAGGATAAAGGCTTAGCATCCATTTTACATCCCTTATGTCGACAAAGTGCAGGGTGTGGCGCATAGGCCATGTCCTCACTATTATTCTATCGGCCAGTGCCTTCTCGACATCAGAATCAACCGCGCCCGGGAGCCTCAGCCCAACTGACCACTTTGCCTGTGGATAGTCCTGTGCTTGGACAGCACCGAGCCATGACACGACCTCGCCAGGTTTCCTAAATTTGTGCCGTGCTATTTGCTGATTGTAGAGCCTGTACTGAGTTATCTCTTGATTGTCCACGGCTAGATTAGGTTTGTAAAAAGATTTAAACGAAAGCTTTTTATATATGTTATCGAATAATAGATATCGAATAAACGATATAGGGCGTGAACATGAAGCAAAATGATGATGACCGAGATGAGGGGGCGGAGCGATTAAGAGAACAGAAGTGGAACTGGGGACATGGACCTGGATGGCACGGCCACAGGATGTTAATGAGGGCGCAGTTCGGGCAGCGCGGCTGGTTAAGACCGGCTATATTGAAGCTACTGCAGGAGAAGCCCATGAACGGTATGGAAATAATAAACAGGTTCAGCGAGGCGAGCAGGGGATGGTGGAGACCAAGCCCTGGTTCAGTATACCCATTGCTTGAAACTCTGGAAAGCGAAGGTATGATAAAGAAAAGGAATGATGGAAGGTATGAAACTACAAAGAAATATGCGAGCGAATTCGGGCCGATAGGGGAAGTGGACGAGATGATCACCAACATGGAGGGCACGGTTTCTTACTTTGAGGACATGGCGAAGAGCGATAAGGCTAAATTCTCAACATACAAGAAAAGGATAGAGAAACTGGCAGACAGGCTTTCCGGGCTTTAGAGGCTTCACATGACCGGTAAACGCAGGGAGCTCGCAAAGGATGTTATTGACCTTCTGCTTGGCTTTTCACCTATAGGAGGATTAGTTGCGATCACGAAGTTCTTGCTCAAGTGGGCGAAGGAGCTGATTGATTATGTCAGTAATTGAGACCAATAACCTTACAAAGAGATTTGACAAGCTTGTGGCAGTTGACAAGCTCAACCTCAGCATAGAAGAGGGCGAGATATTTGGGCTTCTGGGGCCCAACGGAGCTGGGAAGACCACAACATTGAACATGCTATCAACGCTGATACCGCCAAGCGAGGGCCACGCGATGGTGAACGGATTCGACGTTAAGAAGCAGCCATCACAGGTAAGGCACTGTATAGGATTCGTGTTCCAGGACCCTAGCTCAGATGACATGCTTACAGGAAGGGAGAACCTTTACCTACATGCGCTCATGTACGGGGTAGACATGAGCAACATTAATGAGAAGATGAACAATGTGCTGAAACTGGTTGACCTTACAGAAAAGCAGAACATACGCATGAAGCAGTACTCAGGAGGTATGAGGAGGAGGCTCGAGCTTGCTAGGGGGCTGCTCCATGAGCCCAAGATACTTTTCCTTGATGAGCCCACGCTTGGGCTTGACCCGCAGACAAGGCAGCACCTCTGGGCTTACATAAAGAAACTTTCAACAGAGAAGAAGGTCACAATCATAATAACAACGCACTACATGGACGAAGCTGATCAACTCTGCGACCGTGTTGCAATAATAGACCATGGGAAGATAGCCGCGCTTGACACTCCTCAAAACCTGAAGAGCAAGCTTGGCGGTGATGTGGTAAGGTTGAAAGTTAGCGGCAAACCGAAGCTAGATTCTGTCAAAAGGCTGAGATACGTAAAAAATGTGAAGCGCGAAGATGGTTTTGTATCAATGAGCGTTGATGACTCCGGGAAGCACCTTCAGGAGATATTGAAGAAGATTGGCGATGTAGAGAGTGTTGAAACCAGAAAACCTACCCTTAACGATGTATTCCTGCATTTCACAGGGAATGAGATGCGCGATGACGCTGGCGAAGGGGGCTGGTTCGAGAAGGCGATGAACAGCAACAGGGGTAACAGGTGAAACTATGGGAGAACTAACTGGGCTGTATGCTTTGTGGTACAGGGAGCTGAAGGTATTCTTAAGGGAGAAAAGCAGAATAGTCTCATCGTTGGTGCAGCCGCTGATGTGGCTTGTGATATTTGGAACAGGACTGGGCTCTGCCCTGGGGGAGAACTTCTTCGGCACCGGCGCCAATTACACCACATATATTTTCCCTGGGATCCTTGCGCTTACTGTGCTTTTTGGGTCCCTCTTCTTTGGCATGTACATAATACTTGACAAAAGGGTGGACTTCCTGAAGGAGGTGCTGGTTGCACCACTGCACAGGACAACCATATTCGTAGGAAAGGTGCTTGGCGGTGCAACAGACGGGATAATACAGATATTCCTCCTCTGCGTGCTTGGTGCAATATTCTTTGGTATTCATTTCAGTGTGTTCTCTGCAATAATGACCCTTGTGTTCATCATCCTTCTCATGATCGCGATAATAAGCCTTGGCCTGACATTCGGGGCGCTGATGAGCAGCCCCGAGGGTTTTGGCCTGGTCACAAGCTTCGTGATCTTCCCGCTGTTCTTCCTGAGCGGCGCGCTCTTTCCTGTGAAGAGCCTTCCTGGCTGGCTCTATGCGTTTGTTGCCGTTAACCC
>JASHRG010000020.1 GCA_030037495.1 Microcaldota archaeon
TCCTTTTTCCAGGCAGTAGCACTTTTCTTATTTAACGATCCAAAGAGGCCTTCTAATTGTGATATATCCCCTTTACTGCCTTTGCCCTTAATCAGTGCCTCTATCGTTTTTGAGAATGATTCGTTCTTTTTCATTTTCTGCAGCTCACTGTATACGGTTTCTGATACAACTATTACTCTAGACACTGATCTCATCTATATATATTTCTATATATAGATATAAAAACCTTTCTATCTCAAATGGTCAATTCATATTGAGAGGTCAAGCGTCCAGCCCACGCGAAGTGATGTGGACTTCATGCATGTTTATATACCTGTCAATATATCAACATTCACGAATATAGCTATTCTATTTCTTTTTTATGATTCTTAAACCATGTCTTAAATTGATTAGTGGTGCAGCAACAGTCGCAGCCATGTCTAAAATCATTATATTCAGATTTTACTGTATGGCCTATTCCATGTTCGCAGACTATCTCTATGCGGCCGTCTGCTCTTCGATTGAATTTAAAAGTGTTTGGCGTAGCTATCCCGCTAAAAATGTTTTAATTTGTTGGTAGTACTGTTTAAATGCAAATTCAACAAAATTTCTTGGATCTTCAGTTTCGACCGACCTTATCAATGCATCAAAGTAGGCCTCTTTGTTAATAGAGATGTTAATCAACGGAAATTTGCTATCAAACAGTGTTTTATTGAATATTAATCTACAGATTCTTTTGTTTCCGTCCAGAAATGGATGGATCATATATAATTGATAGTGCGCAATAGCCGCTTTTTCTACAGGATTAAGATCAGTATCATTGTACCATCGTAAGAATTTTTCAAGCAATTTGATAACCTTTTTATGTTCTGGTGGACGATATTTTAGCTCTCTGTCTCCAGAAGAGTCGAACGATCCTTTTTTATATAGATACACTTGCTTCTTCCTAAAGTTTCCTGGGCTCTTTTGCTCGAATGTGGACATTATAGTATTATGAAGCTCAAGGATATACTCTCTATCAAGCTTGTGAGGCTTTTTTATTGATTCAACAGCACGCAACATATTCTTACTTATTTGTTCCCTTAAGGTCAACCCAGACGCCTTAACCAACGCGTTTGTAACGTCAGTTAGATCTACGTCAACTTCCTCTGTTGTTAATGTGGTCAATGTAAATCTCACCATACTATCGATATCGTACTTTCTTCTTTTCGAATTTGTTAATTTCTGATACTTCTTGTTAAATGCAGCACTAAAAAGCAGACTTTTAACGATCTCGTCTTTATCTACTAATGAACCAGAATAAGTTTTCCCAGATAATTTTTGTATGAGCCCTATTCTAAATATGTTTTCAATTTTTTCAAGTTCCTTTTCGGTAGGTTTTCTCGAGCCTATGTACTTGCTAAAACTCTTTGGTTTAGTTGCTACCCTATAACTCAAAAATGAGTAGTAGTAATTCCCTCCTCTAATCTTTTTAACAAGTAGCGCCATAATATAATTAGGTAGACAAAATATTTAAATCTGTCTACCTAACAGGTTAGGTAGACAAAATGTTACTTTAATGTCTACCTAAAAGCGCCCAGTCCACGTCAAGTGATGTGGACTTCATGAATATTTATATATGCATCAATATACGTCTATACTTTCTTTGGCGCTCCTTCTACAGCAAGCCAAACGCAATCAGTATCTGCATAATATGCATGCCATGGATAGTTGCCTTTTTCATCGTAGAATGGCTCATGTGTATATCCAGGGCTCATGAATACCTCTTGGTAGAGCATAGACCTATCTTCTTTGTAGAACTTTTGCATTCTGCCTATTCCAAATATCTGAGTGTGGATCTCCAGAAAGTCATTTGGATGTTTATGGATTCTGCAATCAGTACCTGCTGCTGCAAACCACAAATAAAACTTTAGCTTGCCTGCACTATCAACATCAGATTTCCATAGTCCTGTTTTTTTGAATTTTGCCAGGGGGTAAAGTTTGTATATATGTGTCCATTTTTTCTTTGCAAGGGCAGCATATCTGAATGATTTCTGCGCAATAAAATCCGGTTTAATGTTTATGCAGATAAGTTTCTCTGCACTTGCAATTGTTACATTGGTAAAAATAGATGACTTCCAAGGCGTAAGCCAAACAGTTCCTACTTTTATTGGCTTCTTGCCTATGTTATAAACTATGGTCTTGCCTCTAATCTTGTGATTTCTAACTTTTTCTAGATACTGCACTTTAACAAAAGGCTCAGAAAACTTCAAAATTTTAGATTTCATTTACACACTAAATTTGTTTATCTACTAATGTATAAGAACCCTCCTAGTTTAATGAAGTGGACCTGGAGTCCATTTTTGACGTTTTGTCGTCGATAAACCTTATGGACTTGGCGGGAATCGCACCCGCGACTCCCCGTTGCGAACGGGGTATTTTACTACTATACTACAAGCCCTCGAAGCATATCAAGTATTTTAAGGTTTATTATTATATCCTTATTGTTGGTGCCATGGCTAGCGAGAAAAAGCCGCTGATACCTGCTCATAAGAGGGCGGAGCTCGAGGCACTGCTCGGCAGGATCCTTAAGGATGTGAAGCCAACCGAGGCAGAGATGGGGCTGGCCACTCGATACGCAAACGAGGTCATGCTGCGTTTGAAGAAGGTGGTGCCAGGCAACGTTGAGATACTCTCTGTGGGGTCTGTTGCAAGGGGCACGCAGCTGAGGGGCTCCTCAGATATAGACATCTTCTTGTTGTTCCCCAAAGGCACTGCTGAAGACAAGATGGAGAAGAAGGGGCTTGCCCTGGCAAAGAAGATAGTAAAAAAAGGCAAAAGGGAATCATACCAGATAAAGTATGCGGAGCATCCATATCTTATGCTCACTTTCGAGGACGTAGGCCTCAAGGCAGACATAGTGCCAGCGTTCAAGATAAAGGATGCATCAGAGAGGATTACTGCCGTTGACAGGACACAGCTGCACAATGTATTTGTTAACGACAATCTTAGCAGAGGGCAGAAAGACGACGTCATACTTCTCAAGGCATTCCTAAAGGCGCATGGAATATACGGAGCAGGAGCAAAGATCGAGGGATTCTCCGGCTACTTGTGCGAGCTGCTCATACATCATTATGGCTCATTCATAGATGCGTTAATCGGAATGTCAATGCTGAAGCCCCCAGTGACAATCTTGCCAAGCTCAAGAAAGGAGTATAGATATCCATCAAAGGAGTCCATAGAGTTCATGAAAAAGTTTGACAAAAAGCTTGTCGTGATAGACCCAACTGACTCAAACAGGAACGTTGCAGCAGTCGTAAGCGACGAATCGCTTGCAAGGTTCGCGATAACATCAAGGATACTGCTCAAGAACCCAAGCTCAGGGGTCTTCTACGGCCCAAGCTACTCTGATGTCTACTCTGAGCGCAAGCTCTCAAGGATAAGAAAGGAACTGGACCTTAACATCTATGTGCTGCATTTTAGGACACCCGACATAGCAGAGGACATAATCTGGCAGCAGATCCGAAGGCTGGGGTCATCCCTATCAGGTATACTCCGAAAGAGCGGCTTCCACCCTGTGCTGGTGCTTGAAAACGTAGGCAATGGCGAGGCCATACTCTCGTTTTTCATTTCGAGAAGCTATGCAAGCTATCTTGTCGTTGAGGGGCCGAGCGTATTCATGGAAGAATCAGCGGAACGCTTCATGCAGGCCCACTCGAAAAGCCTCGGAATGTTGTTCAACAGCGATAGGATCACTTTCCTTGAAGAGCCAAGATTCAATGGCCCCAGGGAGGTGATCCAGGCATCGTTGCTGGACAAGCACCTGCTTCCCTCATATATAAAAAAGGAGCACATGAAGCTCCACATCAACACAATGCCTGAATCGGCGGCAAAGCTGCTCTACGATGCGTTCATGAGGAAGACAAGCCTATAACTAGAGCCCGTACTTGTTCCCGGATTTAATCAAACTAGTAAGCCCATGCAGCTCATCAATTATCTCCAGCTTTGGCCTTTTTGCCCTTGAGCCTTTTGACACTGAAACAATGTATTTTATCAGTTTCCTCTTGTCTGCATCTGTCCCAGCTTCATAAAGCTCCGAGCATTTTCCAGAGATTCTTGTTCCGCAGTAGTCGATTGCTTCAGACGCAATGTTCTCGACCATCATCTCCCTAGGATACTTCCTTTTTTCAAGCCTTTTCACAAGCTCGCCAAGCCTGCATCTCGTAACGACTGCAATCCTGTACCTTAGCCTAAGCTCTGGCGCAAGATGCCCCACAAGTATCACGGTGCATGTTTTCTTTTTCCTGAGAAGCCCGGCCACATTCCTGTTAAGCCTTCCCAGGTCCACTATCATAGTACCGAATCTGTCCTTTTTTGAGTAGAGTCTATATCTCTTCACAAGCTCGTTTATTTCTATAATCAAGGAATCGCCCAGCGACTTGCCCAGCCTCCTGGCAAACGTGCTCTTGCCGCTGCCAGGCGTTCCTGTCACTGCTATCAAAAGCCCCATGAAATTCGTAATCTTATTAAATTCCAAGTTAATAATCCATACGGTCGCTTTTATGAAGGAAGACGATGCAGCAACAAGGAAGCGCATAGAGAAGGACATACGGGGCTTTTATGCAAACCTTGCAAAAATCTCATCGCTCGGCCACGAGAAACAGGCCATGAAGGTAATAGAAATGTCAAAGATGTACGCAAGCGACTCAAGCAGCTACCTTGAGAAGGGCGACCTCTACACAGCGTTCTCGTGCATATCATACGCGCACGGGCTCCTCGACGCAATACTCGAGCTAAATGACCAGAAGTAGTGTTCCAATGTACAGTGAAGGAAAGGCGAAGATAAAATATCACGGAGCTGCGTTCCTGAACCCAAGCGCAAAGTTTCTTAGGGATCTCAGCGTCGCGTTCATCGCGCAGTCCGCAAAGAGAAGCACAAGGATACTGGACCCGACAGGAGCAACCGGGATTCGTGGAATAAGGTTTTATCTCGAGACAAAGTCAAGGAGCATAACGATAATTGACATAAACAAAAAAGCGGCGAACATGGCAGCAAGAAACGCGAAGTTCAACGGGGTCAGGGCAAAAGTGCTCCACACAAGCATACAGGAATTCTCAAGCGCCAAAAGAGACAAGTTTTCAGTCATAGACCTGGACCCGTTCGGCGGCTGCACCCCGTACATAAACGACCT
The DNA here is from genome assembly GCA_030037495.1 of Microcaldota archaeon. Lineage (GTDB taxonomy): Archaea > Micrarchaeota > Micrarchaeia > Micrarchaeales > Micrarchaeaceae > JAJZYD01. Next base: position 5,151 of record JASHRG010000020.1, read on the forward strand.
AATGAGGATATCAAAGAACGGCACATGCCTGCTTGCTACAGCAACAGACACGGCTGTGCTCTGCGGAGCCCACGAGAAGGCGTGCGTCAAGATATACGACGCAAAGCCCATGCACAACGAACTTTGCCATGAGGTCGGTATAAGGATACTCCTTGGGTACATAGCAAGGGTGGCAGCGCAGTTCAACTACGGGATAAAGGTGATAATGGCCCTTTCATACCTGCACTACATGAAGGTGTTCGTGAAGCTCGAGTACGGCGCAGAAAAGTCAATGAATTCCGTAAACAACCTTGGGTACGCATTCTACTGCAACGCCTGCGGCGCCAGGAGCATTGAAAAGGGGATGTTCCCGCGCAATGCTGCCTGCGGTTTCTGCAAGGCCAGGCTAGCCATTGCAGGCAAGCTCTGGGCAGGGCCAATCAAGGATCAGGTTTCCATAAAGCAGATGCTTGACTTTTTCATTGAGAACAAAATGGACAAAAACGAGATAAAGGTGCTTGACATGCTATACAACGAGCCCGAGGTTCCCCTATACTACTCAATACCCAGGGCAACAAGCAGGCTCAGGCTACAGTCTGTAAGCCCATCAAGCGTGGTTGAGAGGCTGAGGCAGATGGGCTTTCTCGCAGCCAGGACGCACTTCGATGATTCAAGCGTAAAGACGAACGCCACCATAAGGGATATAAACACCGTACTTGCTCCAAAAAAGTGATTGCTCACTTCCGCTTCTCAAGGGTATTTACATGGGTCGCAAAAGGCTTAAATACCTGCTTCACTGCTAAAATCATGTACATCAGCGCCTGGGTGGGTGAAGATGGATAGGGAGATACAAACCTGTATGACTGGGGAGGGTATGGAAGAATTTGCAGAGAGCGAGCGCTGCAAAAAATGCGGAATGGAGGTATATCCATTCTCAAAAAAGTACTCGGTCAGCAGCGGCGACTACTTCTGCATCAAGTGCGCGGAGAAGGCTGACAGGGACTACCTGATAAAGAACAGCTGCTCTGTCTGCAAGAGGCTTCTTGACAGAGGCGAGGTCAAGATAGTGATGCCATCCAAGATCTATGGCGCAGAGCGCATGCCAGTCATAGACAGGCTCATTTGCATGGGCTGTTACAGGAGAATGGGCTCAAGAAGCATGGACAGGAGGTCATTCAGACATAAGATATCCCAGATAAGGCTTGGCATAAGGAAGGGCTTTGCCAAGAGGGCAATGCAAAGGCAACCCAGCCAAACTTAGTCTATCATCTGCCATCTGTGGCTTTAGCTGCTGCTGCAAAGAACCTAGGATTATGCTTCTGCGAGTATACGCTTAAAGAGGTTACTCTGTGTGCTTTTTGTAGTTTTCTTCTAAGAGCTCCAAGAAGTGCTGTCCCTATCCCTAGCCCTCTGTGCTGTGGGTCAACCGTCAAGCCATCTGCCGCGCCTTCGCCGTTATCAAGCCATCCAAATATAGAACCAACCACGCCAGCATCTTGGACTGCAACAAAACAAAGGCCCTTCCCCTCGTTGCTGAGGAGAGTCATGAATGCCTGTTCTGTAAACCCTTCTCTTAGCATACTCTCTTGTTTCAACAACGCCCTGATCTTAGGAAAATCTCCAGGAACAGCCTCCCTTATCCTAAGTTCTGCTCTAGGCAAAGGCCTAGGTTTATGTACCATCAAACCAAGTTATCTCTTCTTGAAGTTCCTTGCGCTGACGCTTATCATGTGATGTTCAGAATCGTAGCCAAGCGCGCTCTTGAAGGTGTCAGGGTCAAGCTCAACCGTGCTGTCAGAATAAGGGTCATTTACGTATATGGTGTCCTTGTCATAACCCTTCACAACAACCCAGTGTGGCTGCGGCTCTGCGCCTGGATTTAGCGCATTTAGGTTGACAAGCACTATGGGTATCCTTCCCTGGTTTATCTGCTTCTTTATAGTGTTTACTGTAGTAACTCCGTACTGTTCCTTTACGTTATATTCATGGGTCTTCTTCTTTATCTCATCAAACGCAGAGGTCAGCGTTTCAAGGTTTATGCCCTCATAGACTGCAAGCTTCTTTTCGTAGCCAGCATCCTTCACGTTGCTGAATATCTGCGGAGATGCACCCCTCTTTGCCAACGCATAAGCTATTCCGTACCTTGATCCGTGCCAGACGCTGCCCCCTATCGCATCCATGTAGATTGCCTCCTTTTCGTCCTTTGTGAGCTTGAAATGCTTGTTCAGGTACTTGAGCACCATCATTATGCTGGCTGCGCTGCTCATGAACTCGTACTCCTGCCCATACACTGGAACCTCAAAGAGTTTTGACTCTTTGAGCTTTGGTCTGGAAGGTCTTGGAGATCTCTTCGCCTTCATTCTCTTCTGCTTCTTCATAAACATCACATTATGCAGGGAGGGAGATTTGTTCAATGGTTTTGAACTCCCGCAGGCCTAAGCCAACAGATCTTGAGTCTGCCGCGTTTGACCAAGCTCCGCCATCCCTGCACGGTATATTTTTGGACATATTAATTAAATACATGATTGTAGGCACGCAACGCATCGCCATATCCTATAACAACGAACCAGTCCCGCCCCTTTACCCAAGTATTCTATTAGCCTTAAGTAATATTTATACCTTCCTTCGTCAGCATCTCTAAGCATGACCAAACTTTACCGACGACATTCTCAGCAATTTTAAAATTATCTGCGCTTTTTTGACATTTTGGACCAGAGAAGCAGCAACCCAGCAACGGTCGTTGTGTCGTTTATCTCTCCGCTGTATACCATCTCAATTGCCTTTGAGAACTTGAGCCTCTTTACCTTGATGAATTCATCTTTTTCAAGCGCCATCTTCGTTTTCTTGAGCCCTGTCGCAACAAGGAAATACTGCACATCGTCTGTCATAAACGGCGCGGTGTATACCCTGCCTATAACCTTTATCGTTTTCGCCCTGTAACCCAGCTCTTCTTCAAGCTCATGCGCGGCATTCTGCAGCGGGGTTTCCCCGCGGCCAATGGTTCCTCCAGCAAGGTTGTAAATCCACTTGTTTACCGCTGGCCTGAACTCCTTAGCTATCAGTATTGTGTCTTTGTCCACAAACGGAATAATGTTAGTCCCTGCTCCCATGAGCTGTATAACCTTATTGAATAGGACAACTCTCCCATCAGGCATCCTAACCTTTACCTTCTTCATTATTCTTCTGCCAGGCTTATATTCATCCATAGAACCACTAGCGGGTTACCTGATAACCTTTGACAGTTTCATAAAGCTCCCTTGCAGCTTTGTTCTTCTCAAAGTGTTCCCTTATTGGGGCAATTTCCTGTTCTATTCCATATGCAACGAACACCTTCAGGTCAGCGGGGTGGAGCCTGCCCTCCCTGTAAATCGATACAAGTTCATCAAAGTTCTTTGCCTCAACAGGGCCCCCGTACTTCTGCGATCGCTCTATCCTGATCGGTGCATCCTTGTCCTTCAGTACTATCTTGTCTAGGTAGTCGAAAAGCGGGTTTCCTTCAACAACCTTCTCAGGACAGTAGGCTGAGCCGATCTTCTCCCTTATTGTCTCGAAGCTGTCATGCACCAGTATTGATGACTTAGGGTCAGACTTTGACATCTTGTACGCCATGCCCTCTGCGTCTCCCATCGTCTTCAGCGCAGAAGGCGCACCCCTCAGGCCAAGCAAATAAGGATGGTGCACTGCCACAGGAACCTTCCACTTGTACTTCTGCGCAGTTTCCCTTGCAAGGATATTAGCCTTTCTCTGGTCCATTCCCAGCTGGCAGATATCAATGTCCATTCTAAATATGTCAGTTACCTGCATTATTGGGTAGAACACCTGCGCTGTGTCGACGAGTTCCCCCTCCTTCCTCCCCATTATCGTTATAGCCCTCTTGGACCTCTCAAGCGTGACTGCCTTTCCAACCCTTATGAAGGTGTCCCAGTAGTCGAGGGTGCTCATCAGGTCCTTTGCCCAGATTATGTTTACCTTCTTTGTGTCGACTCCTGCTGCCTTCCAGACCTCAACAAAATACCTCCCAACTGTTCTGATCTTGTCTATATCTCCGCCCATCTTGTTGTTTATGAATCCAAAGTAATCAGCAAGGTAGAGGTTAAACCTGACTCCTATGCCAAGAAGCGTCTTTATGTTCTTTGCCCTGAGGACTCCAAAGTGCAGGGGAGCCAGGCCTGATGGCTCAAAGCCATCGTATGCCAATGGATGCTCATTAGTCTCAAAAAGAGTCTTCAGCTCAGGCTCTGTAACTATCTCTTGGGCAAAGCCCCTTATCGCGGCTAGCTTCGTCTCTACGTCCATTGCATCAGCACGTATTGATAGCTAAGAATGAATTTAAGCCTTGTCTATACGAGCATGTTTTTATAGCTGTATTTGGCTATACTCAACTATGCCAAGCTGGATAATCCCTCTGGGGCTCGTGGTATTGGGCATAGTCCTTGGATTATTTCATCCATTCCTGATATTATTCTTCTCTGCGGCTGCGTTCGGCTCCCAGTGCGCATTCGTAGCTGGCATCCCCTCAAGGTGCATGTTGATGCCAACAGTACTGAATCTACTGATATTCTTCATACCCACAGCGCTCGTCATAGTGCTGGGATTCGGAGTGAAGAAGGCGCTTGACGCATATTCCACTAAGGACGCTACTTTATTGGCGCTGGTCTTCATCGCAATTTTCGTACTTGCTTCCTTTGCATCAATCGCACTGCAGTTGCCCTAAGAACAGGCATCCATCCAAGGCTTTTTACACAGAGTGCAAAGCCTCAGGAGGGAATTGAACCCTCGGCCTTCTGCTTACCATGCAGACGCTCTACCACTGAGCTACTGAGGCATTTGCTAGGATATAGCCTAGCAATTATATAAGCGCTTTCCTCACGTAGTTTGTGTTATTACATTGCCGAAGGATGCGCCCGGCATTATGCCATCTGGAGGGGAACCCCTGATCCTAACCCAGTTTATGATAGCGCTGCCTCCTGAGCTGACCCCTCCGACATTGTTCTGTATATATAGTGGCGCAATCCCGCTGTAGATAAACGTGTTCCAGACCCATGTTGCGCTGGCAAGCGATGGCCCAACGCCATAGCAGTATATGCCACCTACGTCATTGCAAATACTGTACATGCCATAGTTTACTGTAATTCCATTCGTAAGCGTGTAGCTGCCAATCGAGTCAACAACATTGTATATTGAAGAGCCGGTCGCGTAGTAGCCTGTGGAAGGAGATCCGGCAGGCGGCAACGGCCCCCCAAACGTGCCCATGGAATTTGCAGAATACCAGATCCAGTTCGGGTATTCAGAGCTTAGCCACAGGTTGTAGTCTCCGCCCATTACATAAAGCGCACTGTTTGATGGGGCGTTGTATGCTCCGAATCCAAAATTCATTGAGTTTGCCACAGATGGGGCAAACGCCTCCCAGCTCAGGTCAAAGGTGCGGCCAAGCGCAGAATAAGAATTAACGCTCTTCACATAGTTGGTACTCCCTGCTGGCAGGGTCAGGCTGTTGCTGACAGTTAGGCTGCCAACGCTGTTCCACGCTGAGCTGAGCGTTCTGCCAGCAAAATTGTCATAAAAGTCGAACACGTGCGCTCCATCATCGTACTTTGTTCCATATACTCCAATATACGAATTGAGGTTGAAGATGTTCGGCGCTATTCCTAAAGGTCCATTTACAGACACTGTGCTGTAGGGGAGGAAGTTGACGTATATAGTTTCAGATGAGTTTGCCTGAATCCCCTGAGGCAGGTCAACCCAGATCAGCCAGTTCCCCGCATATGCTCCGCCAGGCGCTCCAAGCGCGTCCACCTCTATCCATGACTCAAGCACAGTGCCTCTTTCAGCCGGGAGCGTGCTGAACTCTATGTTGTCAGGCACGCAGGAGTGATGACAGGTGGTTGGCGTTATTGTCTTTAGGTATGGAGCATAACTCCCATTAACCGGGAACCAGAATGCAACCTGGAGAGGCCCAGATGAACCGACCGGCTGGTTGTTTGTTATTGTAATTGGCGCATAGTAGAATGTGATGGGCGCGTTTGCAATTAGCGTATTAAGCGTACTTGTCAAGGGAGAATTAGCCGATGGCTCCACTCTGATGCTGCCGCCGTATGTGAGGGAATTTGACGCTGGGCAGTTGACCGTTGAAAGGTTTCCTGCCTGGCTTGTGCAGTAGTTTGCTGACATGTTGAAGGTTCCATAATAGATGTTTGAGAGCACTGGGGTGAAACTGAAATTTGCAACGCAGTAGACATACTGCCCGTCAAGTATCCTTGACGGCAGGCAGAATCCATTTGTGCTTGACTGGTAGTTGATCACGCCGTTGAACACGCTTGCGTTTACAACTCCAGGCTGGTTGTCTATCGCAGCCACTATAAGGGATGCGCCTGCATTTGATGGTATCAACACCGCGTCTGTGCACGTGAATCCGCTGTAGAAATTGCACTGGAATGGTATCGTTGTCTTAGGAATCCCGAGGAACAGGACAAGGATCCCCACGGCTATTGCTATCGCAAGAAAGACGTAGCCATACGTCATCATGAATTCCATTGCGCTCTGGCTCCGGAGCATGCGCATACTAATTACTAAATAAAGCACATATAAATAGCATATTGTCCTCTTGGTGCTGCATTGATTGAGTTGGACTACAAGAAAACCATAAACGCCATTTCCCCATATAAGAGGCTTGGCCAGAACTTCCTGGTAAACAGGAACATAGCGAAGAGCGAGGCCAACTTCGGGATTGGAAGGAGTGTGCTCGAGCTAGGTCCGGGTCTTGGAATGCTGACAAGGGAGCTCTGCAGGGTAGCAAAGCACGTCACTGCGGTGGAGAGGGACAAGAGACTGTATGAGATCCTATCAGGAAGCATAAGCAGCAAGAAGCTAGAGCTGATAAACGCTGATTTCTTCTCTGTAAGCGGGTCAAAGCTCAGGGCAGACATAATGATATCTAATATTCCATACAATCTGTCCAGCAAGACTGTTGGCTGGCTTGGCCAGGTGCAGATGCCTGCTGTTCTCTGCCTTCAAAAGGAGTTTGCCGAGCACATGGTTGCAGGTCCTCCAGAAAGGAGCTATTCAAGGCTGAGCGTCTTCTGTGCGCTGCAGTTCAAGGTCACTTATATAATGGATGTGCCATCAAACGACTTTTACCCTGAGCCTGATGTGGGCTCTTCACTCGTGTACCTGAAGCCAAAAGGATTGAAGATAACCGAGAGAAGCTATGAGCTGCTCTCGTTGCTAATGATGCACAAGAAGAAGAAATTAAGGAATGCGCTCATAGACTCGGCGAAACTATTGGGAATCGAAAAGGGCGATGCACAGAAGATATCCAGTGCAATAGCAAACGGAGAGAAGAGGCCATTCCAGCTGACTCCCGAAGAGCTCCTGGAAAGCTCCAACCAGATCGCAAAGATGCTTGATGATTGACTAGAAGCCGTACTTCGGCTCCTGCACCTCCTTCATTACGAGCGCGTTCTTAAGCCCCTTCCTGAACTTCTCCTCGGCTGCAGCGGATCCATCCTTGCCAAGCAACTGCTTGTAGTGCATGGGCACGGCATGCTGTGCGTTTATCGCCTTTGCGGCTTCGATGGCCTCATCAACAGTCATTACGTATGTGCCTCCTATAGGGAGAAGAGACGCACCTATGTTCTTCAGGGATTTCATCTCGTTTATGAAGTCAGTATCGCCGGCGTGGTAAATGTTGAAACCGTTGACATCAACTATCCATCCAATCCACCTGTTCTCCTTGGGATGGAACGCAAGCCTTTCCTTAGCGGTGTTGTAGGCGGGCACAGCGCTTATCTGCGTTCCCCTGAACTTGTCCCTGAAACCAGGTTCTGCCACCATGAAGTTCTTGAAATCACCATCCTTGAAGCATCCCGGAGCACATATGATCTCTGTATCAGGCTTCATCACCTTCATTACATCCTGTTTGTTGCAGTGGTCGTAGTGAGCGTGCGTTATGAGTATCAGGTCTGCCTTTTCCCTAATCGCGCTGCCTATATTGAAAGGATCAATAAAAATAGTGCCGTTATCTGTCTTTATGTAAAACGAAGCGTGGCCTATCCAGAAAAGGGTCTTGTCCATGTCCATTCAATCACCCTTTAGTATTATTGAGTTATTCCTTTTATAATCGCTTCTCCCATTTCGTTTCCTGCTGTAACCTCCGGCATTATCATGCGCTGCGCACCAGCGCTCTTCAGCTTTGCTATGCTGTCAAGGTCGCTCACCCTTGATATTATCTTGGCCCTTTGGTTGGCCGTCTTTGCGGTTATGCTGATCAATGCATTCTGTATATCGTCTTCAGCGCACGCAATAACGTACTTTGCGCTTGATATGCCTGCAACCTTGAATGCCTCTATGTTCTTCGGATCTGCTATCAGCGCGACCTCTCCACGCCTGTAGAGCCTGTGGGCCTCAGCTTCGCTATCAGTTATTATCACGGTTTTCTGCCCCATCGCCCTGAACTCCTTGTTCAGGCTGTGCGCAAAGTTGTTGTACGGCACTATTATTATGTGGTCTTTCATGTGCCTTATCCTTGAGAGCATTATCCTCCTTGACAGGTTTATCTGCTTTATGAAATCAAAGAAGAGCGCAACCAGCACAACAGTGACAAGCGCAAATATGAACGCATCAATGAGGTTTGCCGTCAGAACAAGCGGCTGTGCTTGGGATATGCCTGGCAGCAGCGCCAGGCCTACATCAAGAGAGGAAAGCAGGTTCCACGCCAGGGCAAGCCTTGGGTCTATGCCGCTGTAAACCAGCATCAGGTATGAAACCTCAAAGAGCAGCAGGGCTATCACAAGCAGCACGAGCGTGGTTCTGGTGTATCTCCTCATTTCAACCCCTTGCTTGCTATGGCTTCTCCAAGGTCAATCCCCGCAAGGACCTCTGGCACAACGCAGAGCTCGGCGCCTGCCCTGTGGATTTTCGTTATTGTATTGCTGTCGCTCGCCCTTGCTATTATCTTGACGTTGCTGCTGATGTGCCTTGCAGTTATAACTCCAAGCAGATTGTCATAATCGTTGTATGTCAGGAACATCACGCTTTTCGCAGAATCAACGTACGCGTTCTTCAGCGCCATGTCGGTTGTGAAGTCCTCATGGAGCGCGGCATAGCCCGCTTCCTTTATCTCATCAGTCTTGGATTCGTCCCTGTCTACTATTATGAACGGGATTTTCTTCCCAACAAGCTCCATGGCGACCTTTTCTGCCAGCAGGGAATACCCACATATCACCACGTGGCCCTTCCACCTCCTCCTCGAGAGCACAGCCAGCTTTGTGCCTATGTCAAATGATGTTATGATGTTGATGAGCGTGGCAAGGAAGAAGCCTATTATAATTATCTTTATCAATCCATCAAAAGCGGATAGCGTTACTATGACATCAAAGGGTATGCTGAACACAGGCACGGCGCTGGCAATCACCGCGCCCTGGTCTATCCCAACAGCATCAAAGAGCGCGGCCAGTGTGTAGTAGCTAGACGCGTAGAAGTTGCCGGTTATGTAGGTTATTATCAATATGGAGAACACTGTGAAGAATAGCGTGGTCAGTACAAGTGAGATCAGGACCCTTGTCTCTACGCTGCCATCGCGCTGCGAAACCTCTACCACTGCATCAACCAAAATGTCATGCTGACTTGAACAGCTCCTTGACGATCTCCTTGCTCGCCGCCTTCTGCGGCATAACTATGTAGTCAGCACCAGCCTCTACAAGCTTTTCCCTTACGAAATCATCGTTTGCCCTCGTGGCAATGAAAATATTCTTGTTCATGTCCCTTGCTGTCAGAACGCAGAAAAGGTTCTTTGCGTCGTTGTCCATGGCTATTGCTATGGCCTTTGCATTTTCTATTCCAGAATCGCGCAGGGTCTTTGAAAGCGTGGCGTCGCCGTTGAGCGCCTTGTGGCCCAGCTCCTTGGCCTTCTCCACCACCTCTGCGTCGTTGTCTATTATGACAAACTGGGCCCCTTTCTCAACCAGGATGTCAACTACCTTCTGGCCAACAGCGCCAAACCCACACACTACAACATGTCCCTTCAAGCCCGGGAACTTGCTTGCCATAAAATCATTCAGAATTGAGCATTAATCTATAAAATAGTTGGGTTTTCAGATCAGGGGAGCCACTGCCTAAGAAGCGCCTCTGAGCTTGGCGCCGGTATCGTAACCGGCATTGTGTTCCAGTGGTAGGTTACAAGATTTCCACTGCCCCCGGGGTCGCCATTTGACCCGCATGCCTGGTTGCCACCTCCTCCTCCAGAGCCTCCATATGAGTTGGAATACGAGCCGCCTCCAGCTCCGCCTGTGACGCCAGCGCCTCCTCCCCCTGCTCCGGTAAGGTAGTTGACAATGCCGCCTGTGTACCAGGATTTTATCCCGACGCTGTTCGCTATCGGGGGTGTGGGCGTTCCACCGCTTACCCCAGAAGCATCAGTGACTGCGCAGGAACCGGCGCCGCCAGCAACAAGCGTATTTCCTCCGTTTCCTCCGCAGGTTGCCTTGTTGTTGACACAGACATTGATTCCCGTGCCTCCTCCGCCTCCAGAATAGGAGTAGTTGCCAGCAGTGTAGTATGAACCATAAGCAAACACCAGGGTGCCGCCCCCGCCTCCCCCTGCTCCTGCCCTGCCGCTGCCTGCTAGCGATGCGCCTGTGCCGCCAACCGCGTATACCGTGCCTGGGGAAAGGAAGCCTGCCTGCATGTATATTCCATAAGCTCCACTCCCGCCTCCTGCGCTGCCTCCCTTAGCAACGTTACCTGTAAACACCATGCCATTGTTGATTATTGCACCCCACGCCAGCAGGCTGTATCCATTTGTGCTGAGCGTCACGCCAGGATTTACAGTGATGCTCAGGGCCGTAATATTGCTTGTAAGCAGCGTGTTCTGGGTGTAGCACACGGGTGTATTTGTATTTGAGAAGCTCGATGGATTGAGCTGGCAGGTAGGCGCGCCAAGCGCAAGCTCTGGCTCAATCTCAGTGTGCCCGCTGTAGCTGCCAAGCAGGGTCTGCTGTCCTCCAGCGCATGCGCTTGAAACAAGATAGTTGGCGCTCAGGCCGCAGTTTTTGACTGTTAGGTAAACCGTACCGGAAACGAATTCCCCCTGATAGAGGTTTGAGTTTGATGGAAGCACGATCCCGCAGTACATTGACCCTCCAGGCGGAGTATACGTGGATATCGAAAGCTGCAACGGCCCGACACATGTACCCCCGGTATAGTTTGCCCCGTTTATATTAAGGGTAAATATCCCGTTTGCTAGCGCAGACGAGCCCTGATTTGTAGCCTCAAAATACAGGACACCGCTTCCTGTCGCAGACCCGAACAGCGCCGCAGAGAGGTCATCGCAGTACACCACCTGGTTGAAGGTGCAGGTATTTGGCACAGATGTCCTCGGTATGTACAGGAAGTAGTAGAGAAGCCCAGCCGCAACAGCGATTATTATCAGCGCAAAGCCATAAGTCACAAGATACTCCATGGAGGACTGCGCCAGCTTCTCCTTTCCTTGCATGCAATCGATGATAAAAGGAGACTTAAATTTAAATTAATTAGCTCCAGCCTATATCTATATTGAATTTCGGATTATAGGTACTATTCTTTTATTTAATACTTATTTGCTAATGCGCCTTTTCTGATTTTATCCAGTTTAGTATCTTCTTACAGCTCTTACATAAAATTAATTAGCCACGCTATTACACTATCTTTATTCGGTCATCTTTGATTCTACTATAACCCTTTCTATCTTGTGTAACTAGCAGCTCCCCATTAGAGAAAGCGATGCACATTATTAGCAGATCTGCCTCGCTCAAGCTTGACCCGGACGCCTTCATCTTCCTATGCAATTCTCCCGCCATCCACGCTGCTTTGATGTCCAAGTTGTACACCGTAATCTTTTCCAGAAAGGATAATAGCATGTCTTTATGCTCTTCTTCCAGGCCCTTAACTAGCTCATACCCAGTAATTGAAGTGATCGCTGCGCTCTCCAATCCACTATACTTATCTATGACATCTCTTGCTTTTTGGGATCCATTTAAGAAATCTATGATTATATTCGTATCAAATATAGCCATTTCATTACCCCGTAAACATTGTTTTTCTCTCTTTTTTGAGTCTTGCTTTAAGCGCAGTTGCCTCTCTTTCTTTCATTTCAAGCGCTCCAAAGAAGTTCATAATGTCGCTCTTTTTTTTCTCAGTTAGCTCAAGTATTACAGTCGTGAAAGACTTTTCTCTACCTTTAAGTTTAGTAAGTCTTGAATATGCCTCTTCGGATACAGCTATCAATTTAGCCATGTTTATATATATGTATATAAACATATAAATAACTTTCGCCAGGCGACCTATCTCAAAGATGGACTTCGGATTATAAGGTACTTTTCATTGTTTTTTTATTTAGTTGCTTTCTTCTAACCAGAGCCATTGCAACAAATAAAGCATCTATAATAACAAGCGTGAGTGGAAACGTTATAGTGACAGCATTGACTGACTGGAGTGCAAATATAGATAATGAATAAGATACAACGGCAATCATGTAATTAGATGTTGTTTCCTCAAAAGGCTTCGAATATGCTTTCCTAAATGTTGGTATGAATCCAAGTACATCAACAGCAGCTGCAAGAACCACCGCAGTAAGTGGATTGCTTGTTATAATCCAAAGAGCTATACCAATTAACGCAAGAACAAGACTATAAACGTCAAGTCTAACTATCCCCTTTTCTCCTCTAAATAGCGACATGACAAATACTACAGAACACATTATAGTTCCGAATGCAATAAGCCAAGAGCCTGCTCCAGCATCTCTTGAAATCTGGGCAACGTATGTCACTCCTTGCAAAAGAGCCCAGATAAACCAAGTAAACGAATGTGGTTTTATTTTCTTTTGTAATATTGCTCCTATGTAAAGTATGAAGCCTAGGCTATCTATTATCGGTGCTATAATTCCTAGAATGATTTGATAATCAATCAGATAATTACCTAATTAGGTATAAGGCGAAGTTCAAACTTCATATTATAAGATTTTAGCTCCAGCCAGATTCGAACTGGCGTCCGCAGGTCCAGAGCCTGCTATCCTTGACCACTAGACGATGGAGCTTTCTCACTATATTTGCAACAAACTGCTTTTATTAATTACCTAAATAAAAGTATGCCTTTTATAGCTGCTTTGCAAAAACTGGTTATGCCAATGCGCGAAAACATAGTAACAAGCGACGAGATAAAGGAGATAATAAAGGCAGACATAGTGCTCATAATTGCCTTCTCGCTGACACTTGCAGGTGGCCTTGGCGAACTAGCCGCAAACCGGACAATGTTCCTGAATACCATCGTAATGGCGGCGCCAATTGCCGCGCTCGCTGTCACCCTCAGCTTCATACTGCATGAACTAATGCACAAGTTCGTTGCGCAGCACTATGGCGCGATTGCTGGCTTCAGGTCATCAACCATGGGCCTTGCAGTCACACTGATAACTGGCGCGTTTGGTTTCCTTCTTGGGATACCTGGCGCCACTATGATATATGTGCACAGTTTCACAAGGAAAGAGAATGGCATAGTATCCCTTGCAGGGCCTCTTACAAACCTTGCGGTTTTTGTTGTGTTCCTTGCTCTTCTCATAGGCTTCAGTCCATCCCAAGGAAGCTATCTTTACAACGCGATATCATTTACAATATTCATTAGCCTGCTGCTTGCGTTCTTCAACATGCTTCCTATAGCGCCGCTTGATGGAAGCAAGGTGCTTGAATGGAGCTTCCCTGTCTATGTTGTGACAATGGGCGCAATACTGATACTTATAGTTACGTTTGGAGTTCTGCCATGGTATGACATACTCTACCTTGTGATAATAGCGCTCATAATCTCAAGCTTCACAAGGCGCATGTTCTAACAAAATTACCTCAGAAAAAGCCTCCATAGTTATTTAATCGTTTGTTTGCATTAGTTATATGTGTAGACCATGCCGGGCAAACCCAGCGAGGCTAAGACGACCATAGACTCGCTAGCCGAACTCCTTAGAGCAAAGGGTAAGATGGAACTTGGCAAGATAGCGCAGGAGCTGGGCGTTACTCCAAGCATAGTTGAGAACTGGGCAAAGGTGCTTGAGCAGGGATCAATGGTAAAGATCACCTATGAAGTAGGGAAGATGTACGTAGAGCCAATAACGGTCTCAAAGGAACAGGAGACCGCGCTTGCTGCCACAGTAGACGCGGAGAAGGTGAAGCTGGAGAACGACCTTGCGCTGCAGAGAAGCTCCCTTGACAAATACGCACAGAGGCTTGAGGGGATAAGCCAGTCGGTAACAGATGCCACCGTGCTTTTCCGTGCCAAGTTCCCAGCTCTTGAGACCCAACTGGAGGGAATAAACAAGATATATGCTGCACTTGTTGCCGAGAACCAGCAGATAGACGCCATAAAGAAAAACGCGGAGAACACCTACGAAACAGTAAACAAGAGGATCAACACACTATTCAACAGGATAGAGGGCACAGATGCAGGCTCTATACAAAAAGCAAAGGACGAGCTCCAGAAGGTGCAGGATATTTTCAGGAGGGCGGGCGAGCTGGAAAGCCAGCTGACTCTTTTGTCAAAGAGCAAGGACAAGGCCCTCGAAACTATAAAGAAGACGATAGAGGACCAGCTTAAATCGCTGACAAAGGACCTCGCAAAGGCGCAGCAGAGCATAGAGGCGCAGCTCAAGGGAGACGAGGCGCAGATAAGGCAGAGCGTCAAGGTAATAAGGGAGCAGGCAAAGAGCCTTGACGAGATAGGCAAGCAGATAAACAGCTTCAAGCGTGACAAAGAATCAGTGAAGAAGTCGCTCAATGACGCGCAGAACGCGTTCAACGACGAATACACAAAGGCGTCTACAAAGATGGACACTACAGGAAACGCGCTAAGGGAGCAGATAAGATCCATGCTAGAAGAGATTGCAAGGCTGAAATCAGACTTCGGGGAAGTGAGCAAGCTCTACGACGTGCTTCAAAGGACAAAGACAGATATAGACTCATTGCAGAAGAAGATAGCCCAGCTGAAGCAGGAAGCCGACAAGATCGATGATGCAATAAGGGCGCTGCAAACAATGAAGGGTTCCACCGAGGCAAAGGCCAGGGCAACGCAGGCTGCTTCGGACAAGATGAAGGACTTCGGAGAAGGCGTAAGGAGCGTAGACACCGATACCGCAAACCTTGCAAAGGGCCTTGCCGGCGGAGACTAGATTAGAAGTGATGGATAATGGCTGAAAAAGAGAACGGAACAGAGCAGCAGGGGACCATACTCTCACACTACGCGATAAACGCCAACGGAATACCTGTTGATGTTGACATAAGGCAAACTGGTGAATTCGCCCCGCTATATGAGATAACCTACCAGGGAATAGGTGTGGCGACAAAGCTGCTGCTGCTCTCGCTCAGGAACGACCTGCTGGCGATGGTCCCAATAGACGTTGCAAAGATCCAGAACAAAGAGTATCTGGATGAGCTGACAAGGAGGGTTCTATCCGCAAGCCTGATCCTTATAGACAAGTACCTCCCAGGCACGAGCGAGCAGACGAAGTCCCTGCTATCAGCATACATGAGGAACCTAATGCTGGGCCTCGGAGACCTCGAAGCACCACTAGCAGATGAAAATCTCGAGGAGCTTGCCGTGAACGGGTCAAGGGAGCCGATCTGGGTCTTCCACAAGAAGGTCGGCTGGTGCAAGAGCAACATAAAACTACCAGGTGAAGAGGTCATCTACGACATATCAGAGATGATAGGAAGGAGAGTAGGCAGGGAAATAAACAACCTGGCGCCGCTTATGGACGCGGAACTGGTTGATGGATCAAGGGTCAACGCAACGCTATACCCTATATCACAAGTAGGAAACACGATAACCATAAGAAAGTTCGAGAAAAACCCGTGGACCATGCCTGCATTTGTGAAGAACGGGACGATAAGCCCGCAGATTGCAGGTCTGATATGGCTGTGCATACAGAACGAGGTGAGCCTGCTGATATCAGGAGGAACCGCTTCTGGGAAAACCAGCTTCCTCAACTCATCAAGCATATTCTTCCCTGCAACAAGAAGGATAATATCAGTGGAGGAGACAAGGGAGCTTTCACTTCCAAGGTTCTTCCAGTGGGTCTCGATGATATCTAGGAGGCCAAACCCGGAGGGCAAGGGGGAGGTGACGCTATATGACCTCATGGTTAATGCGCTCAGGCAGAGGCCTGACATAATGCTCGTAGGGGAAGTGAGAACAGGAAAAGACGCAGAGACGCTGTTCGAGGCAATACACACGGGCCATGCAGTCTATGGAACCCTACACGCGGATAACGCGCAGGACACTATTGTAAGAATGACAAACCCGCCAATCAACACCCCCAAAATAATGATCAATGCGATCGGAGGCATGGTCGTGATGTTCAGGCACAGGACCAGGGGGATAAGAAGGGCGCTAGAGTTTGCGGAGATAATGAGGACTGGCGACGCCAACACGCTCTACAGGTGGAGCATGAGGAACGATACGTTCAACCAGGTGGGGGACATGCTGCGACTGCAGGAGGTAATAGGGCTTTATGGCGGCCTCAACCTCAAGGAGATAGAGGAGGACGTAGCCGAGAAGGCAAAGATACTGCTGTGGATGGCCAAGCACAACGTGACGATGGTGGACGATGCGGCGTTCGTCGTGTCGAACTACTACAAGAAAAAGGAGAAGGTGCTTGAGATAGTCAAAAACGACGTTGAGTTCTCGCAGAATTTGTTTTGATGAGTGAATGGCAGAAGACACAAGTGAGTACGGGAGGCTTGTAGAGCTAATCGATGGCATAGAGAAAGACTCAAAGAAACCAGAGTCAGGATTCATAGACCTGTCAGAAATAGTGAACGCGGCAGCAGTGCCAGCGCACGGGACCTACGCTGCTGCGCTGCAGCTAATAGGCGAGGTGGAGAGCGGCGGCAGGAGGATGCGCGAGCAGCCTATGCAGATACCTACGCAGCAGGCGCCCGAGCAGCACCTGATAACGACAGGAGTCACACAGACTCCGTTCAAGCAGGGCGAGGTGCCGAAGCCGCAGAAGGAGAAGAAGCCTTTCGCACTCTTCCCGCAGAAGCAGGCGCAGGAGGCGCAGCCCGTAGCGCAAAAGCAAACGGAGGAGATGCGCAAGCAGAAAACGGCAATGGAGCTGTCTGCGATAATGGGCAAGCTCCAGTCAGTAAGGCCGAGCATTCCAGAGTTCAAGAGGAGGAAGCTCAACGTGAAGGATCTTGTGCTTCCAAACCTGTCAATAGCAGACCAGATATCCGAGCTCGAAAGGATTATAGAGGGCCTCAATGAGCACGTTTTCGACGGCGACCACATGGAGATAGTTTCACAAGAGGTATTCGGCCTGCAGCAGGTAATCGCTGACCAGCGGAAGAAGGCAAAGGGAAAGCGGGAGGCGCAGAGCCCTCTAGAGCAGTCGCTGATAGATGTAAGGGACCAGAGGCTGGGCGATGCAGCATCCCTGCTCCAGCAAA
Source organism: Microcaldota archaeon (assembly GCA_030037495.1). Lineage (GTDB taxonomy): Archaea > Micrarchaeota > Micrarchaeia > Micrarchaeales > Micrarchaeaceae > JAJZYD01. Next base: position 22,592 of record JASHRG010000020.1, read on the forward strand.
GCGGTGCTAAATGATGGGCCTATTCAAGAAGAAAAACAAGGTTATCGAGGTCGGAGGCCAGAAGATAGAGCTGCAGCCAAAGCCAAAGAAAGGAGTTTTTGCATTATTCAGCAAGAAGGGGGCGCAAAAACCAGCACCAAAATCTGTATCATCGCAGCCAGCATCACAGCTTTTCACGCCAACCCAACCACAGGCTCCGCGCGCGCCCGAGCCGCAGATGCCCAAGAGCACGGTCCAGATGCAGCCTGAGCAGAAACAACCACAGCAGATGAACAAGATAGAGGCTGACTATGGAAGGCCGCAGCCCAGGCCCCAGGCAACTGTGCAGAAGCCAAAGCAGGGCCTGTTCTCAAGGTTCGGCAGCAAGAGCGTATTGAAGCCTGGAGGCGCTGCAAAGGCGGAGACTCCACGGCTGGAATTTCCAAGTGCGATAGCAGAAGGGTCAAGGGTGCAGGCGATTCCAGGGCAGCCCGCTGCCCGGGGGCAATACGCCAAACCGAAGGGCAAGCAGAGCCCGCTTGACAAGTACATAGAGAAGACTGCAGCAAAGCAGAAGGGGCTCGAAGCTGCGCTGCGCGAAGCGGGAATGAAATCGGACGTGATAAGTTTCGTGAAGCGCATGTTCTTTGCTTCGGTTGCGCTCTCTATAGTCCTTGCAATAGTCGTGTTTGTATTCTTTAGCGCGATAGGACTGACGGCTATAGAGGCCGTGCTATTCGCTGTTGTGCTTGGAATTGGGATATTCCAGACGAGCCAGAAATCATTCCTTCAGTATCCGCTTGCAAGGGAGAAGAGCACCGCAAAGAACGTTGAAAGGGACATACTGTTTGCGGCAAGAGACCTGATAATATCGTTACGTTCAGGAATGCCGCTGTTCAACGCGCTCACATCCGTAAGCACAGGCTACGGCGACGCGAGCAAGGAGTTTGCAAAGATAGTCGACAGGGTGCAGCTAGGCATGCCGCTTGAAGACGCAATCGATGACACGATAGCTTCGACCAAGAGCGCCTCATTCAGAAGAATAATGCTCCAGGCTTCTGTGAGCATAAAGGCGGGAGCTGATGTTGTGAGCGCACTTCAGAGCATAATAGAGCAGCTGTCTCAGGAAAGGATCATAGAGCTCAGGAGCTACGGCCAGAAGCTCAATGCAATCGCGATGTTCTACATGCTTTTCGGCGTCATACTGCCAAGCATGGGAATAGCTGTCATAACAATACTCACGACTTTCATAGCGCTGTTCACTGTTGACACCACTGTATTTGAATTCGTGCTCATAGGTATAATAGGGCTCCAGGTTATATTCCTGAGGTTAATAACAGGCTCAAGGCCTGTGTTCTCGATGTGATGCCATGCCAGGAAAAGGCCCAAGACTACCGCCAATGAATTTCGAGAGATTCCTCTCTAGGCCGCTTGCGAAGGCGATATCAGAAGAGCTTGACATAGCCGGGGTGCACACATCTGTAAATACCCTCGTAGAGTACGCCACAATACCTGGCTTTGCGATCCTTGTCATAGGCTCTATTGTTGCATTTGCGCTTGGAATTCCCATATACTTCGACTGGCTTGTGGGTATCGGAGGCGCAGCCCTTTACGTGGCCTTCATTTACCTCTACCTTGAATACCTGATAGACAACAGGAAGACCAAGGTCGAGACGATGCTTCCTGATTTCTTCCAGATAGTTGCTGCTAACCTGAGAAGCGGCATATCCCTTGAAAGGGCGATGCTCCTTGCCGCAAGGCCAGAGTTCGGCTTCCTTTCCGATGATGTAAAGGAAATGACAAGAAGAGTATTTGGCGGCGAAACCCTCGAAGTTTCCATCAAGGACTTTGCCGCAAAGTACAGGTCTTATCAGCTCAGGCATGCCGTAAGAATGATAACAGAAGCGCTCAGGTACGGCGGCGCGATGGCAGACCTTATAGCACAGATATCGAGGGACATAAGGAGCCAGCAGTTGATACAGAAGGAGGTTGCCGGACAGCTGATGATGTACTCCATATTCGTGGCTTTCGCAGGGCTCATAGCAGCCCCGGTCCTTTATGGGCTGACAACCCAGATGATAATAATAACAGACGGAGTCTGGAACGGAATTCTCGCAAGCAATCCCGGGGGCCTTCCAACAACAGGAGTCGCATTCCTGAAGCCGAGCCCGCCAAAGATAACGCCAGCTGAGTACCAAGCGTTCTCCTACGCGGCAATATTGATAATAACCGCTTTCGCAAGCCTGATAATGTCAGCGATATCTACAGGGTCAGCGGTCAGGGGTCTGAGGTTACTCCCGGTATTCGTCATAATAGGGTTCATCATATACTTCATAGTGCAGAACGTCATAGGCTCGCTTTTCAGCAGTATAGGCACCGTGTAAGGCGTAGCGCGAGCTCTCTTTACGTGCAGGCTTCCCATCCAGAGCCACAGGTGTAGCTTCCCTGCCCATTAGGATATATTATAGTTCCGGATGTCTTTGTGCATGTGCTGGGGCACACAAGCGATGAGACGCTTGTCTGGTAGCACACATAACAGGCAAGGTTTGTCGACTTCTCCGTCACTGTTGTGCCTCCGCCGGCTGAATTCAGAGTAAGCACAGCCAGCAGGGAATTTGCTGGAAGCACCGGAGAGGCCGGTGCGGAAGACGCCCAGCTGTTGAACGCGAAAGAGGAGGGCAGCGCAGCATAAAGGTTGTAGTTTCCTGGCGTTATCAGCATCGCGTTCTGCCCGCTTGCATACGGGACCCCATTCATATATATTATTGCATTGCTGCCAACTGCTGTGCCGGTTATCCCATTGACCTCTTTGGACATGAATGACACGGTATAAGTATTGATTGTAGCAGGAGCGACAGAGACGCTGCCGTAGCCCGTTGACTTGTACAGTGTAGCCGAGCAGCTGCTCTGCGAATTGCTCTGACACAGGTAATACGACAAGGTGAAGAGCAGGTTCACCGTGGTTCCTACAGGGGGCGATAAACTGCCGGTTACGCTTATCGTGCAGAGAACAGGGCTTCCAGACAGCGCAAGGTATGGCGCACATGTCCCATAGTTAAGCTTGCTTCCTGGCACACCCACCCCTGTTGTCGAGAGGTTTATCGCGTTCGAAGTTGGGAACAATATCGGGTTCTTGAAGTCATTGGTGAAACTGATATAGAATACAATGCCGCTCTTTGCAGAGTAGTTTGTCAGGACAACGTCGCCGCACGGCAGCAGAGGTCCTATAGTGCACTCTGAGGAAAACTGCGCCTGGCTTGTGGTCGAGGTTGTGAGTGTTATTATCACAAGTATGAACAGGGATATTATCAGTATGGCCCACGCATACGCGCTCAGCATTTCCAGCATAGACTGGGCGCGCAGCATATTCTCATTGCCTTTTTTCATGATCCGCATTTGCCTACCATTATAGATACCAACAGAAAATTATTTATGGCGGCCCTATGCTTAGGCCGCAGGTCAGGTTCATAACGCTGCCTAGGCTGCACGGCGCAGTGCTCCCTGTTGTGAATATACCAGTGTCGCCCGCCACTGTCTCAGGCGTAAGGTTGTCAAAGCCCCGATAGTATGAGCTGAGCGGCATGTTTATGCTTGGAGACGCGGCTGGGCCCGCGTTCACGCTTCCGTTGAGGTAGAGCGACAGCATCTGGTTTGAACTGAGCACATTGTTGTATATCTGGAAGTTCGCCAGATAGCCGCTGAACGACGGTCCGCTTCCGAAATTGGTGCTGTCGCTCCTGCCCAGCGAATAAAATATTGGGTTGTTGAGGCTGAGCCTGGCTGCGCCAAAGCCTGCTACCTGTACGCCGTTTATGTATGTGGTAACAAACTGCGATATGCTGTTGTAGGTGAACCCTATCTGGGTCCAGTTGTATATTGCAGGCGTTGTTGTGAGCTGCTCGTCCGCAAGGGTGGAGCACACATAAACGCCAACATAGATGTGGTCATTGTAGACCCCTACCATCTCCTCATGAAGGAACCCGGTGTAACCGCAGCTGTCCTGCTTTGAAGCTGTGTAATTGTTCTCATCAACGATCACTCCGTTGAACACAGTGGGGTATGCCCATATAGACATGCTGAAAGAGTTCGCAGAATTGTCCAACCACGATATCGAGTTCTGCTCAGTGATATACGCGGTTGTGCCTCCGCTCATGCCAGGACGCACATTGTAGAGCCCAAGCACATCGGGCAGCACCGCGTTGCCTAGTCCCAGGGCTGAGCTCTCGCCCAGTGCTACATTACCTACATAGCTCAGCGGATATCCCCCGAGGTAGAGGTGTCTTTGCTGTGAGGTGCACTGGTCAAGGCTGCCGCAGTTCAGTGCTCCAGGAACCGCATACGTGGTGGAGTTCGTTAATATATTCCTATATATCGGGTCAGCGTAGTATCCGGAAAGGTAGTTGTAGGTTACTCCTACAACATTACCGTTGTAGTTGTGGCCGCTATAGTCATTTGCATTGCCATTGAGCGGATACCATGCTATGAGGTTTGCGCTTGCAACAGGAAGTCCAGTTATCCCCTCTCTGTACAGCTGCTGCGCATAGAATGCGCTCAGCGGTGTATTGTATATCTGGATGTTTGAGAGCGAGCCGTTGAATCCGGACCAGATCGCGCCCTCCCCGCCTATGTAGAGGGAATTTGCGTCAACAGGCAGGTTGTTTATCACATAGTTGCCCGCAGGGTTTCCGTTTATGTACCAGCTCAGCGTACCATGGCCAACCACCACCGTTGCCTGGATCCAGGTTCCAGGGTTTGTAGAGGTGGACGGTGTTCCTGTGTAGTGGAGCGTCCCAGATGCGTCAGTGTATGCAACGTCAAGTAGGCCGTTCCATGTGGAGCCCCCAAACGTGCATGGGCTCGGTGCAAAATTAGGCACGCTCAAAATGTCAAAATACGTAGAGTGCAGCGAGTTGCCGAAATAAATTAAACTATCGCAGCCTGTGCTTGGATCCAGCGCAAACGCGCCCTTGTTCAACCAAAACGATATCGTAAATGTGCTCGGGAGCACTATGCCTGATTTCACCAGTATGCCTTCCTGCTGGAACTCGGTGAAGTTTGGGGCTTCCCAGTTCAATGATCCAAAAGAGAACAGGCCGTTCACCTGCCTCTGCGTGAAAACGTTTTGCTGATCTATGTAGCTTGGAACATACGGAGAGGTGAAATACTTGTCTGTCTGTATCGCGCTTTGTAACGATGATGTGTTATATGCGGCTAGCCCCGCCCCGTCCAGCAGCACCTGGCTGAGGTTTGCCCCCTGCCACAGGCTGTTGAACGCGTTTGACGTCGGATACACAAGATATGGCACGTCCACGGAAGAATAGCTACTGCATACCCCTCCGGAAGGCACTGACAGGTCATCGGTTATCACGCCCGCAAATCCGCAATCCGGCGGCGGTCCTGTAGGTAAGCAGGGCTGCGTGTCATAAATCAGGTAGTAGGTATTGCTGGTTACGAGTATGTAGTGCGGCGCGTTCTGCGTGGTCGCGAAACTGCCCAGAGATCCGCAGGTCGGTCCCCCTCCTGACTGCGGGTTTTGCAGTGCTGTCAGTACTGTCCCGTATGCAAAGGAGAATTTCCCTGTAGAGCCTGCTGTCGCATATGAATTTCCAACAAGCACAGCTGTTGGAAGGCTCTTCTGTATTGATATTGTGGAAGGCATGCCCTGCTGCGCCCCGACTATGTCAAGGGTTCCATTAAGCTGCACGCTGGTTGTGGCCCTTATCGGGTATGTATACGTTCCAGCCGTAGTGTTCACCATAGCGACCGCGTAGTAGCTCGCATTTATTGTTGATGGGGTTCCCTGAAACACCGTGAGGTTCCCCCCAATTAACCTAATCGAGACTCCTTCGCTGGCAAGGCTTGCGTTTATCGAGTTGCTGAAGTTGCTTATCAGCGCAGCATCCATGTACTGCCCGAAGCTAGCGCCATAGATTGTCCCATTTTCCATCAGCGATGTCAGCGAATACTGGGTGTTATTTACTATGATGCCCTGCCTTGCCAGGGTATTGCCCTCTATCGTTTCAAGCGTTCCAAGGGCAGCCAACAAGCTCGTATGCAGCATACTGGTGATACTGAGCGAAACCAGGGATGCGCTTACGCCGCCCGCAGATGCGCTTGCTGCCTGTTGCGTCAGTGAATCATAGTTTACGTTTATTACAACATAGGTGATGACCTCGCCAAGCATAAGAACGAATAGCACTATAACAAGCAGGGTAAGCAAAAGGCCCTTCTTGTTTTTCGATTGAATCATCGCCATACAACCACGCTAACGTTCCTGTTCGTATAATTGCCATTCACGTTTATCGTCAATGGAACCGTAGACCTGCTTATCTGGTATGAGCTCTGCAACCCTGGCGGCATCGACGGAACTGCCGTGTACCTGACACTGTTGGACTGGAACACGGCAAAGCCCTCATAATCGTTTGAATCTCCGTCAAGGGGCAGCCACGCCACAGCGCCCTGCAGCGGCACTCCCCCGGTTCCCTCGCTGTAAAGCTGTTGCGCCTGGGACTGGCTAAGCGCATAATTGTACAGCTGAAGATCCTGTACGTCCCCGGTCATGTACGTTCCAAGAACCGCGCTGCCTCCAACCGTCAACGGTATGCCATATTCTGAGAGGTATGGAGGGCACGCTGATGGCGGGGAGCAGGAGGCAAAAGCTTGCGACCGCACTGCTGCGCCATTTATGTAAGTGATAAGCGCAATTCCATTATAGGTAATTACAACATGGGTCCAGCTGTCTGGTAAAATATTCGCAGCGTACGCAAGGGAGGCTCCGTAGCCAGGTATGCCCACAAAAGATGTAATGGAATTGGAGTTGGCGTTCTGCTGCAGGTAGAACCCATGCGTCTTGGACTGGTCTATCATTCCAGCTATGAAGCCATTGCTTGTAGAGTCAGCAGGTAGATATACCCATACGGACATGGAGAACAATGTGCTATAGATTTTCTGCGATGCATTAATCTCATACAAATAGCTGTTCCCTGTGAAAGCAGCCGCCTTGAGCGAAGGCGCGTATGTGTTGTTTATCAAAAGCGCAACCTTACCGTAACCGTAGCTTTGGTTCAGTATCTGCGTCGCGCACGCGCCTGCCGTATTAAGGTACATGGTGGTAAGCGCTTGTAAGAGGCTGCCGTTCGGGTCAGCGCTGCAAGTGCCTATTGCGTATATCATATTGCCCACGGCAACATATGCATTGCCATATGCTACAGCTATGTCAGTGAGCGCATTAATCGGAACAGGGGCCTGGCTTGGCAGCGTAGCATTCCAAATCATAGCGCCGGTTATTGGATTGAAATCCTGGAGCACGTTCCCGTTCGATAGGACATACAGCGCATTGCTGGTCAACGTGGGAGTGGCATTGATGTATCCTTGCACTCCCAGCGATTTGAAGAGCCTGTTTCCATTCTGCGCATAGCCATATACCGTATTGCCTGCGCCGAGATAGACAGAGCCGTTAGACGCAGCTGGCCCTCCAATCATCGGCGAATAATACGCGAGCATCGCGTTCCATAGGACAGTACCATTTGTATTTACCGCGTAGAGCGCGGGATACGGTGTTCCTGCAATTCCGCTGTAGTATGGCGAATACCCAAAGTACATGGTGTTGCCAAAACTGCTGACAGGGGTTATTGCAGGCGTGAAGTACATTATAGGCCCCATCAAACTCGTATTTACTGCGGTTATGCTGCTGCCGTAGTTCCATGCGATTTCGGGGGTGTAGCAAGAATACGAGCCGGACTGGCAGTATGTATACGCGAGGCCAGAATACCTGCCGTTGCCGTAAACCATTGGGACATTGAGGTAAAGCGGGGACGAAGCTGTGGTTGATGCTGCAGCATACTCCACGCCATTGGCGGGATTGGTCAGCGTCATGTTGGTTTCCAGCGAGCCTCCCTCCACATCGAGGATGCTCCTAAGACTGTTTTCAAACTCAAATGGGAAGATCCCGCCCCAGCTATACCTGATCTGCGTGCCCCAGAGCATCTGCCCGTTCTCGGTATATGCAACAATGAAGTTGTTTGCCGTCAGTGTGTATATGAAATGGTTGAATATCACAGGGTCTGAAATGAAGGTCCCTGTTACTGCATTGGGCGGCAGCACGTTGAACACAAGTGAGCCGGTCGTTGCATTGAGCGCGTACAGGTAAGACCTCGTCCCGTTGGTGGAGAACACCAAAAGACCGTCGGCAACGGCGGGCGCAGGGTTTATTGCATTGAATGTCTGATACGAGAACAAGACAAATGGGTATGCTGGTCCCGAGCTCGGCGTGCTTGACGAGACGTTCGCACCGTACCCATATTGAGGCCATGTATACTGCGCGGAGTTCCACTTCGACACCGCAACCAGGGCCAGGCCCCTTCCAGCGGCAGCCTGTCCGAGCGTGCTCTGCATGAAGCTCTGTGATACAGCCAGCGCCTCGCTCTGCGTTCCCTGTATCTGCGTTGCTGGCGTGTATAGGGAAAGAAGCAGCAGCGAGGTTGCTGCAGCCGCAACTATGAGCGCAAATATCGCGTCAAGCGTGAATACGAATCCCTTGAAGTTACTCATCAAATCAACTTATTGCGGCCGAGCTGTTACTCCAGAGCAGCACCTGCATTGTCACTGGTATGCCGTTAAGGAACGCGCTCCTCTTTTCGACGTAGACTGTCAGCGCGTTGTTAAGGTTAGGATTGGACCCTATCGTTATGTTTATCGAGGGCCCGGTTATTATCACGTAGTAATCATAGCCTATTCCGAGCTGTGTTTTTGTTGCCTGGTAGTTCTTGTTTGCCATCGCCATGAAGGTGTACAGCTTGCTCGACGAGAGGTTCCCGGCTATTCCTGCTGAACCAAGGCCTATGCTGACGTTGCTCCACGTCAGCGTGTTCGTGGAATTGACCACGCTTTGCCAGTTTGTCGGGTATCCCAGCGAAAGAAGGGTCTGCGCAAGGGAGTGCGCCTGCAACTGCGCTATCACGGCTCCGCTTCCGTAGCCAAGCGAAAGCTGGTTGTTTACGTTATACCAGACGAATCCCAGAATCGTAAGCGCAGTTATGAATATTATTATCGCGAAGATCACGTCAAAGCTCCAGAACTGGGCCCCTAGTCCCTTACCCAGCGATCCATTGTACATTTTATTTCACCGATACGTTCAGCCTCACAACAGGAGGTATTCCCTGTTCGTAAAGCTGCAGCAGCTGCTGTTGCGACAACGTTGTGTTGTATACCTGCAGGTCAGTGATAGATCCATTGAATACATCAACTGCAGCTATCAGCGGCCCCCCTCCGGGAGTGGTGCCCCCTACTATCAGCGGCTGTTCTGGCCCGCCTGAGTCCCACGTATATTGCAGGGTCCCATTTGTCCACCTGCCGTTTATGAATACGCTAATTTTCTGCTGAGAAACCTCTGCTGCCATAAAATTCCACGAATTGAAGTTTACTCGCGCGCCGCTTGTGGGCGCAAAGACGTCAGCCTTGCTGGCCGAGGACGGGGCGCTGAAATAGGGAAGCCCGCTGTGCTGTATGCCCAGTGCAAGCCCAGGTCCTACCGATGCCTCGTCACCACCATAACTAAAGAATATGCTATTGGTGTTGCTGTTCTGCACAGGCGTGGGCTTTATCCAAGCAACTATCGTGAATATGTTGGCAGCTACGCTCCCTCCTATGTCAGTGAAGGATGCGCTACCGCTTCCTTGCGCATAATACACATTGGCGCTTACAGGGTTGAAGCTTAGCGCGTATGCAGACGGGCCCAGCAACGAATAATTAGTGAATGTAACGCTGCCGAATTTGGCGCTGCCTCCAATAGTGCTGTTCTGGTTGCCTACGCTGCTGAGGTCGGTCAGGCTGCCATCCAGCGCCCACCATCCTATAAGTCCTGTGTTCTGCAGCGGCACTCCTGTGATTCCCTGGCTGTAGAGCGCGCTTACCTGGGACTGGTTAAGATAAGAGGAATACAACTGGACATCGCTTATAATACCGTTCATTGCGCCTGACTGCCCACTCTGCCAGAAGTCGTCGCCTATGATGTATGGCCCAGGCCTTGTAACCAGCAGGCCTGACCCAACAGTATTGGCTGCGAACAGCGATGAATTCAGGTATACGCTTGCTACCCCGCTAGCCTTGTTGTACTCCGCTGTGATCATAACCCATGACCCGGCGGTGAGGTTTGTTGCGTGCCCTGATGGCCAGTTCACTATCCTATTCGACACCTGGAACACCCCGGTTGCAAGCCCGTTCGCCATTATCTGGAAGCCGTTCGCAGTTGTCCCAGTGTTTGTTGACAGGTCGCCGAAAACTCCTTGCGTGTAGCCGTCGTTGCCTCCGTAGTAGACCCACGCGACAGCTGTGAATGTCCCGTTGTTGTTTATGTTGTAGTATGCCGAGTCTGTGCCTATTACTATGTTGCCCCCGCTGCTTGCGCCCGCAAAGTTTGCCGCCTGGAAGTTCGTGATGTTCCTGTTTGCAGCAGTCCATCCCGGGAATCCCTTGTAGACGTTGAGCGCCTGAAGTTGCATCTTGAATGGCCCCATGTCATACACGGTGTTGCCATAGCCACTGTTGAGCGGAAACCATACGGTCAGTCCGTTGTGCCCTATCAGGTTCGTATTTATCAGCGTATTGTTTCCATTGAACTCGGTTACCGTGAGGTTGATCAGGCCATGAGCTCCATTTGATACCAGAAAAGCAGTTGCAACCCCAGGCGCGGGACTGCCGTAGTATGCGCCGTTGGCGCTTAGCGTTCCGGCGCTGGATGAGAATCCAGTAAGCTGGTATACAGGAAGACCCTGGCCAAGCGCAGGTATAAGCACCTTTGAGCCATTTGTAAGAAGGGGGTATGCATTTACCTGCACCACGTATTGATATGTAATGCCGTTTGCGATCAACACATCGTATCCATTTCCGCCATAGTCGTATGTGTCTCCGTTTAGAGGGTACCACGCAACCACATTCTGCGTAGCCACGGGAGGCCCGCTTATGCCCTGGCTATAGAGCGCCAGCACCTGGCTTGCACTCAGCGAAGTGTTGTATATCTGCACGTTTGTCATTATGCCATTAAACATGTAAGGAGCAAGACAGGTTTCATCGGCAAAACAGTCAGTGCCCAGCGCTATGCCTGTTGAGCTGCTGCCCGCTGCCCAATTTACTCCTGATATTGAGTTCACGCTCTGGCCGTTTATGTAGAGCGTCTCCACCCCGGAAACCGAATTGTAGGTGCCTGCTACAAATGTGAACGTCTGCGTTGGTATATTGGCGGGGTTGCAAACAACTGTAGTCTGCGCCTGGAAGAAACACGGATATAGGTTGCCAGATGGGCCAAAGCCCACGCTGAGCCCAGCGTTCTGGAACCCCACAACAGAGTTTGCGCTTTCGGAAGCAGCCGTGGGGTCAATCCATGCAACTACTGTTTCGGCCTTGAGGTTGGCGGCAAAGGCTGGCGCCAGGCTGTACCCACCAACGATTCCGTTGAAGACACCCGCAAGGGTCTTGCCCGCCATCCTTGCATAGAGGTTGCTTGCAAGATTCACAGTAGATGCGGGAAGCCTGTTCACGAAGAGCACTCCGTTTATGTTCGACACCTGGAACACTCCTGTGCTTGGCAGCACGTACAGCTGTATGCTGTTCGTGCTCTGCGATGAATATGTGCCATTGACAATCAGGCTCCTTGCGCTGCTGAACGCGTATGCACTCACAACCTGCGAGCCAACCCTGCTAGACACTATAACAACACCAGTAGATGATATTGTTATGTTGTATGGAAGCGTGCCTATGCTTCCTGTTAAAGGCGTGGATATGTTGTAGCCGCTCCCGGCATAGACCGCCTGGTCGAGGTACCCGGCAACGTCCTGCGCGACCAGCTGGAGCGCAGAATAACTCTCAGCATTGAGCGCTGACGCCCTTTCCGAAGTTACCAACAAGAATATGACGGCAAATACCAGCACAACAAAGGAGTAGACAACAAGGAACTCAAATGATATCTGTGACTTGCTTCTATCGCTGGCACTCCCACTCATCGGAATCAGAATATATTAAAAAGCAAGAAATAAATAGAGTTGCAGTCAGGCTTTACTCCTTCCCGAGACCCCGCTTTTGAGTTCTGCTATGGTCTCATCAAGCTCTTCAAGCGCCTTCTGTAGTGCCTCTTTGGCCTTCCTCTTATCTGTCTTTATCACCAACCTTGGCTTTCCCACCTCTGGATGGTCCTTCGCAGCTCCAGCGAACTCAACATCGTCGTTCTGCTGTAGCTGGCTTGCTATAAGGTCTGGTATGGTAATATCAGTAGTCTCAAACTCTATAACAAGCTCATTGCTTTCATCTTTTAGGATTTTCATCTTCATAACATCACCAAATACTATATTTACACGAACAATTTTATTATTTCTTGGGGTTTCCCATAGAGGGCGCTTATCTTCCTCTGCTCCCTGTGCTTGCATGCGGGGCAGGAAAGGGTTCCTGGCACACCTGCATTTGCCTCAAGGTGTGAGCTGCACATCTCGCACTCCGCGTAAACCACCCCTGCATTAGCGTCATCAAGTTCAAGTGTGAAGGCATCTAGCTCTTCAAATCCTATCTTGGCAAGTATCACGTCTCCGACAGAGCACTGCTTCCCCCTTGGTTCAGCGTCTCTGCCCCCGCTGTCCATGTCCCGGCCCCTCTCCCTTTCCCTGCTGAAGCCGCCACGCATGGGTCTTCTCCTCCCAGTTATTATCTTGCCATCCTTCAGCGCAAGGTACTCCGCGCCATTCACACGGACATTGTCTAGCTTGACAAACATCACGCTTTTCACATCATCTGAAACGCTGCCTATCACCATCATGCCCCTCTTGAACCTCTTTACATTGTGCTTATCGTTGATCACGCTTATCCTGCCCTGGTTCATAACGATTGTTCCTGCAATAGTTGCCCTTATGCTGCCGTCGTCATCAACAAAGGTATTCTCTGCCGCTACGTATTCCTCTTCAACGCCTATCTTGTCGCCTGGCATGACCTGCATTCTAATCTGTTGCTCCATCCAATCTTCACTGTTTGCTCATCGCACTTATCTCCATAGTGTTCTTCATGCTCGCTATGCTCATCAGTGCCCTGTATGTCGCCATGAGCACATTGTACTTAGCCCTTGTCCTGCCCCTAGAGAAGCTCCATAGGTCCTTTACCCCTGCAAGCTCAAGCATCTTCTTCACTGGCTCGCTTGCAACCACGCCAAGGCCTCTCGGCGCCGGTTTTAGTATAACCTCTACGCTGCCGCACTTGCCCCTCGCCATGAGCGGGAGGCTGTGCTGGGTTCCGCACGTGCACTGCCAGGACCCGCACCCAAGTATTATCGGCATTATGTTGATCTTCGCGTTCTTTATCGCGCTGTCTATTGCTGCCTTTACTTCCACGTCTTTTCCTGCGCCTACCCCGACGTGGCCCTTCCCATCGCCTACTATCACGGTTGCGCGGTACTTCTGCTTCCTGTTGTTCTTTGTCATCCTCTGCACGCTTATTATCTCTATCACCTCGTTCTTGAGTTCTGGCAGGAGCGCTTCCACTATCTCCACTTCCTCTATCCTCTTTCCTTCGTGGAATATCTGCTCTATGGACGTTACCTCATGGAGCTTCACACGCTTGCCCACGCTCGTCTTTGGCTCCCACGCCTCAGCGTTGAACGGGACGCGTTCTTCCCTCCTTTCACCTCTTCTAAAAAAGCCAGGCAACAAATCACTCGCTCATAATCTTCTTCTTGACTTCATCAAAAGCAGAATCAAGCCTCTCAACAACAAACTTCCCCGAACCGTAACCAGAAAACTGCTTATTGTATTTCTCAGCATTCTGCTTAATAAGCTTAGCGTATCCCGATATGTGCTCTCCGCGTATCCTCTTTTCGTCAACCTTTATGTCGTTCAGCACCTTGAGGCCGCCGTCCGCGGCGCCCCTAACAGCTGCAAACAGTATCGATGACTTTCCAGGCTTGTACAACCCTGTGTCAACCACAACCTCTCCGAGATTCAGCTTCTTTGCCTTCTTCGCTAGCGCAAGTCCAGTAAGATACGCTGTGGGCGTGTTGCTCCTCGGCATCCAGTTGAGCTTCTTGAGTTCCGATGATGTAACTCCCGTAAGTACCCTGTCTCCATTGGGCTGGAACGCGACTATCTGGGCAGTTACGCCCCTGTTGCTCTTCCTTATTACGATCCTAGGCATGCTCCCCATGAGCAGGGCTACCCTTTTCCTGTAGTCAGTGAGCGCCTGCCTCCTCCTTTTCTTCACCATTCTGTATCTCATCATTTTCACTTCATATGTGCTTTAGCTTCTGGAACTTCTCATCGGTTATGCTTACTCCCTTGCTCCTTATGTGGCCGAGCAGCGACGCCTTGCTCGCAAATGATCCTCCCCTCACGAGCTTGTAGAACTCCTTGAAGAGTTCGTTGTTTATTGTGCTGTCTTTCTTGAGCGACAGAAGTACACGCCTCTGGCCCCTTATCTTTTTCTTGTACTCGACGGATTTCCTTGCGTTGACTGTGCCGCGCTTCCTTCCGCTGCCCCTCCTCCTTCCCTGCGCCCTCTTCTTCTTCAGCAGTTTCCCGTAGGTGCTTACGTTGCGCTTTTCTGCTACCGCGTAGACATTGCCGTCGCTTATCAGCTTTCTTACATCCTCTCTTGTTATCGCCTTGTCTGCGTCCTCCAGTCCCTTCTCCTTTATCCTTATGCTGCGCTCCCCCCTGTGCAGCAGGTCAGCAGCGATTCTCTTCGTGAGCTTTATAGTCATTTTACACCACTGTTTGTAACGCGTATCTTGTTCTGGTTTGCCAGCGCGATTATCTCCAGCCTCTTCTTTCTTGATAGACTGCTCGCCAGCGAAACGTCATAATCCGCTATGTCAGGGTCGGCAAGCATCTGCTTCAGCTCGTTTATGTTCTGTATCAAGAGCACCTTTTTGCCATTTGCCCTCACGCCCCTGGTCTCTTCTGGGTTCCCATAGCCTATGTTTGGCTCAGCTCCCGCGAACGCCTTCTTTATCCTCTTCTTGTTGTCTGCTCCGCGCTGCTTTCTCCAGCGCTCCTTGACGCGTTTCCTGTTCTTGGCGCCGAAGTTCGGCACATTGAACTTTGGATGCGATTTCTTCTTCATTGCCATGGACATCACTCTATAGCAAAGTAAATTCCGTCCTGGAATACCCTGCTGTCTTTCTCCCTTATTTTGCACGCCTTCCTCATGTTTGCGCATGTCTGCGAAACGTCATCAATATTTGGCCCATAGACCCTTATGTTTGCGCCCTTGACATCCACCTTTGTGGACCCGACAAGCCTCGCCGTCCTTGGCGCCCTCTCCCCTATAAGGTTCTTTATCAGCAGGGTGTCTCCCTTGGCCTCGACGGTTATGGGAAAGTGCGCAAACACCACCTGCATGCTCCTCTCAAACGGGACGCCGACCCCCTGCATATCATTCCTTATCTGCTTTGCAATCGATATTTCGGCCATGCCAGCCTTCTTCATGAGCTGCTTGTGCGCTACAGATTCTATCACCACCTTGCTGCCCTGCTTGCTCAGCTTCAGCAGCGCGTCGTTGAACCTTCTTGTGTTTGAGCCGTCGCTCCCCTTTGTGGAGACCTCATTGCCCTTTATCTCCACCTGGACACCAGAAGGAATCTCTATCTCTATCATAAGCTCATCAACTCATCTAGTACATGTAGGCGACAAGCCTGCCGCCTATGTTTTTCTCTCTTGCTTCCCTGTTTGTCATCAGCCCCTGCGATGTAGATACTATCAATATGCCGAAGTCCCTGCTTGGAATGTACCGCATTTCATAGCCCTGCATCTGCTTTGATGTGACGGAATACCTGGGCTTTATCACTCCTATGTCATTGATTCTGTTTGTGAGCGTAACCCTGAGCTTCCTCATGCGCCCCTCGGCGAATTCGTCATAGCCGCCTATGTAGGACTCTTTCTTCATTACGTCAAGTATGGCCCTTATGAACTTGGTGGAACTGAGCGTGCACTGAGCCCTGCCAATGCGCTCATGCGTCTTTATCGTGTTTATTGCGTCAGCAACTCTGTCTACCATGTCATCACTCAGCCGTATTTTACGAAGCCTATGTCCTTTGCCGCTTCCCTGAAACACCTTCTGCATATGTAGAGCTTGTGCGACCTTATCAGTGCCCTTGCATTGCCGCACAGCTTGCACCTTCTGGTGCCCTTGCCCTTGAACTTTTCCTCAAGTCTTACCTTCATGTTTTCACTTCAAACAAATTCCACGCTGAAATGCCGCTTCATGTAATCCTTTACGGCGTCCCTTGACACCACCCTGTGCCTCTTTCCCACAACGCCGCGCTTCCTCTTCCTGAGCATCACGCGCTCACCCATCCGTTTGAAAGAAAGGTTGGTGTTCATTCCCAACATTCCTATCTTCGGGTCATACTTGACCCCGCTTATGTCTATGTATTCACGGATGCCAAAACTGACGCTGTTGTCCGTCACGCTGCTCTCCTTCAGCTTGTTGTCAACAGCGTCAAGAAGCCTCTTTGCAAGTGGCTCTATCTGGTTTCCCCTTACGGTTACAAATGCGCCTATGTGCTGCCCCTTTGATATCTTGAAGGCGGGGTTCCTCTTCTTCGAGAACGCAGGCGAGGGCTTCCTCTGCGTTATGAGCTCAAGCAGCGCCTTGGCGTTGTTGAACGTTTTTTCCTCTCCTCCGCTGCCTATGTTTATGACCAGCCTTTCTACATAAATGCTTCTCATCGGGTTTTCTTTATCTGCCATAAATATCAGCCAACCACCATGATGTTCCTTATTATGGTTTCAAATTCCTCTCCGGATTTCGGGGCGATCACAGCGCTCGCTTCCCTTTTTTCAGTGCCCTCCTTTATGCTCTTTATCCTGCCGGCAGCACCGACGTGCACGCCGCTCACTATGAAGCATTCGGCGCCAGCTCCCATGTTTAGCACCTTCTTCACGTTCCTCTTCGAATCTATTACAACAGAATCATTGACCCTTACATCGTTGCTCGCCTTTGCTATGCTTCCGTCATGCAGCCTTATCATCACCTGGCCCTTCCTAGCCATGTACTTCCCTATAACTCTGTAGAGCTGCGAGTCGTGGTTCGGCTTCTCAACCGGGTCGAACTTCACCTTCGCAAGGTTGTCAATGGTTATCATGTGCGCGGGGTGCACCCCCTGGACCTCTATCACATCGTTCAGGCCGACAGGGAACTTCATCTCCATTATTCTCTTACCGTTGACGCGCACCTTGCCTTCCCTGAATATCTTTGATGCCTCTGATTTGGTCCCTGCGACTCCAAGCTTCTTGAGCGCAAGCAGCACAGGTATTGACCTTTCAAGAGTGTGCCTTCCAGGGTTCGGCTTCGCTATGTAGTAGTGCTCCTTCCTCCTCACCGCGAAGTACTTCGGTGCGGCAAGACTTGCCATGTGCCTGCTCTTTCCCTTGTTTGCCATTTCTATAACCCAGCTGCCGCTTTCTGCTCCGCCTTTTCAGGGGCTTCGTGATGTTGCGTCTTTGCAGCGGTTTCCGCTGCCTTCTTACCCAAGTCTGTCGCGGCTTTCTCCTCCTTCTTCTGCGGGGCAGCAGCAAGCTTCAATTTTGCTGCTCTGTATTTATCGGTAAGATTAAGGTCAGTGATGTAGACATTGCTTGCATAGATCTTTAGCTTGAGCTCTTTCCCTCTCAGGCTTTTTCTTGACAGCGAGTCAAGCATTATCCTGCCAGACCTAAGGTCAACGGCGATTACCTTGCCTGTCGAGCCCCTCTTTGAGCCAGACATCACTTTTACAGTGTCGCCCTTTGATACTTGAACTGTCCTGTTCGCTATCTTCAGTTTGCTTCTGAGTGCTTTGTCGATGTGGACATGGAGGAAGTGCTGCCTCTGGTGCATAGGCGCGTTGAAACGAAATCTCCTCTGGTATCTTGGCTTGCTGCTCTTTATCATCATATCACCCTTGAGGCTATCCCCGCCAGTTTTATGTACCTCTCAACTATCTCCCTTGCCATAGCTCCCTTGACCTCTGTTCCCACGGCAAGGTTTGCATCTGTTATAAGTATTGCAGCATTGTCCTCGAACCTGACCCGGACGCCGTTCGCCCTCCTTATCGGGGTCTTCTGCCTGATTATCACCGCTCTTACCTTCTTCTTTATGTAAGAGGGGTTGCCGCTCTTTACGCTCGCCATTATTATGTCGCCGATTCCGCATTCCGCCATTCTCTTGTGGTGGCCTCCCTTTCCTATCTTGTTGATTATCATGAGCGTCTTTGCCCCGCTGTTGTCAGCACAGGTGAGCACCGACCCAGGCACAAGCCCCTTCTGTATAGTTGTTGATAATCCCTTCACTGCATCACTTCTTCTTGTTTACCTTAGTGACAACGAAAGATATAGTCTTGCTAAGCCTCCTTGTCCCAGATATCTGGACAGAATCGCCGGTCTTTGCCCCCATGCATGGCGGGTTGTGTGCAGGCACACGCGAATTCTTTCTCAGCGACCTCTGGTATTTCTTCAGAAACGTGGTGTATCCGTGCTCTACTATAACAGTAGACCTGAGCTTGTCGCTGACAACAACCCCGTCAATTATGTAACCGTGGGTCTTCAATGACCCGTGCACCGGGCACTTCGCATCTTTGCATTCCACTAGATCACTTCACACGAACAAGGAAAACGAGCGGTTGTGGCTACAGCTTCCTTTTCTTGTAAAACTTCATCGACTTTTCAATCCTTTCGTAGCTCCTGAAGTTTATCTCCTTTCCATCGACGACAAAGCTTCTTGTCCCATAATGGAACCTGAAGACAGATATATCCTTTGCAACGCGCTTTACTCCAGACGGAGTGTCAACGAGCAGGGTATTCTTCGTTTCGTCAATTACAGTACCATGAATTCCTATCTGGCTCTGGTCGTTGCTTCTTACCACATCAACCAGCAAGCCTCTAAGCTCGTGTAGCACTATAGTCTTATTATTATACGAGGGCATTAATAAACCTTTCTCCAGGCAGACCAGGCTTACCTTATTATTACTCTGTCGGATACGTTTGTGATCCTGTCTATGTCGTACTTAAGGACATTGCCATAATCCGTCTTGACAAGCATTATCCCTCTCTTTAGATCAATGTCTGTGACCTTGCCTATGTAGGCGCCTATGTCGTTTATCACCTGCTTGTTCTTCATCCTTGTCCTCTTCACAGCCCTGCTTCTTAGGACCATGCTGCTCCTTGAAACTGCATAACCAAGGATGAGCACAAGTACGCTGTACTCAAGGAACTGCGAGAAGTATATTGTCCCTATTATCCATGCAGCTGCAACGTAGAGCAGCACTATTGCTGCTATCGCGTAGCCCATGTAGGTGCCCTCGGCTATGGCCCTATAGCGCATCCTCTTGCTTTCCAGGTCGGTTACCCTTCCTACAACGAACAGCGCGATTGATATTGGTAATATGAGAAGGAACCCCTCCAATCCAAATGAGAAGAGAGTGAGCGGGTCATAGCCCTGCCCTGCCGCCGCAGCATTCGCAAACGTGCCGTAGCCCACAACAGCCGCAATGATCAGGAATATAAGCGCAGACATGTAGAACACAAAGCTCATCCTGTAAATGCTGAAGCCGAACCCTCTGGACGATTCCACAAGCACGTCCTCCAACCCAAATCCCTTTATCAGAAGATAAGCGCCTATGATTATTACTGGGGGCTGCCAGCCGTAGTTGAAGTAGTAGCTAAGCGCGAATAGCAGGAAGAGTATTGCCGGTATGCCGAACACAATCCTTGCGTAGTGGGGCTCCCTGAGTTTTTCCAACAGTGTGAAGTATGTGTTCTCGAACTGCTCAGCCTGCTTCATCCTAAGTATGTCAACGCTGTTGACCTTCACTCTCGACTTAAGCAACGGTATTATCCTATTGTCGCTAGCTCCGTCAGTTACAAGGACGCAAGAGTCAGCCTTGAACTTGTCAAGGACTATGTCCAACTGCCTTGATATCTCTGAATCTGCTACATAGCCCTCCTTCTCTGCTCCTGTTATTGTGACAACTGCAACCGAGTTGCCAGCCCTCTTGAGCTCATCATATTTCTTTACAGCTTCAAACATGGTGTTAGAATCGGTGTCCTTTGGGTCGGCCAGGGCAAGCCTTGCTGCCGCTTTCAGGATGTCGCTCCTGCCTATAACAGGCCCTGTTATCTTGGTCTTCCTGTAAAGATCGTTGTCGACGTCAACAGCAAGAACAAGGATTCGCTCTGCCATGTTCAACCCTATATATACAAATAACGTGTAACCATGATATAAAAGACTTTTGCTTGAGTTAGGTGCCTGCTGTAATTAGTGGAATAATTACTAGGCAACATAGTCACTGATTCTTTTTTGCGTGAGTATGTCATTCAAAATCCTGCTGTTCTTGACCCAGTGCGCCACCTTTATGTCCAGTCTCTTGGCTATGCATTCAAACATTTCCTTGCTGCTGTAGAGGATTTCCGGCTCTGTTGCGAGGGTCTCCCTGACGTGCTCCCTGACGTTCCAGACGCCAACTGGCATTATGTAGCCCTCGTGCACCTCCCTCAAGATTAACGCCACAGCCTGTTTCTTCAGGCTCTTCAGTTTCTCTGTAACGGCAAGCCTTCCGGAGTAGTAGCAGCCACCTATTTCTGCGTAGGTTTTCCTGCCCTTATAACCCTCATAGGATCCGAATATGCTTATGTTCCTACCATCCTCGTTCCAGACCGTGCCAGGCCACCACGCCTCTATTGACTCATACTGCCAGTTTCCCGGCATGAACAGGATGAGCCACCTATTGTCAAGCGCAACGTTGAAATACGCCCTTATCGCGTCAACGCTCTCATAGTCCCTAACATCTACAAGGTTGTCCTTCCCAATAGTGTCGTCCACAGCGGTTATGCTCCATCTTGTCGGGACAAATCTTCTGTTCTTCTTGAGGCCGAACAGCCCTGCAGAAAGCCCTCTCTGTATCTTTGAAACATCTATGCCTTTATTGTACAGCTCAACTATCGATGTCTTTGCAGTTGCATCTGTATCAAAATACTTGTCTTCGACCTTCTGGTTGGCTTTCACATTATCCACCCTAAACTCCTTCATCGGCGCGCTCGGCCCAAACGGCTGTACCTCGTCCCTGAAATCAAGTTTCACGAACGGCATCTTCAAGAACGATATCTCCGTATCGGCGGGGCGCTCTGCCAGCGCAAGGTCCCTGACGCGCTCCTGCGTCCGCCCCTTTTCAACATCGGTTACCTTTGAAAGGTACATTCCCCTCACGAGCTTTGACCTGAAGTCCACTATCTCCTCTATTGTAAGAGACCTCCACCTCTCAGGGGTTGCAAGCAGCGAGGTGTCCCCGCTTTCAGGCGGTACCAATGGCCCTATGTTTACATAGGGATAGCCAAACCTGCCTACAAAAACGTCTGTGGGCGATGAGCCTTCTATGCCCAAGCTGCTCAGCGCTGATACTGTCTTTACCTTGTAGTAGTAGCGCAACAGGCTGGGGTCCCTCATGTGCCTGTAAATTATATCAGAGCGCTTTACCGAAGGCTGCTGCGCAATCTCCTCCATCATGGACTTCCTGTCCAAGCGCTCACCTTTAATAGCAACGCAGAGAGCGCTTATATCACTTCTTGCTTTTCATATGTTTTGGGGTACATACCGCTGGCCTGTGCCGTTTATGAATATGGTGTATGAGGCGGCAACGAACTGGTTGCACACCGTTGCCCCTCCCGAAGCGGTGAAGCACATGTTTTGTGCAGGGCTGCTGCTGTTTGTGAGCAGCACTAGCACGGTGTATTCTCCTGCCCCATACCCTGAAGTCAGGTTGTCGATGTTGAACGCAACATCAAATTCGTTCTTCTGGGTTATGTACGTGCTTGCGTAAACAGTCGTTATGTTCGGGAAGTAATACCTGGTCAATCCCTTGGAGTAGCCAACGCCGGCAATGCCCTGGCCGTAGCTGTAGTCCGAGGTTGAATCAAGCTGTGAAACAGTCATGTTCTGGACCTGAGGATCGTAGTCTATGTCTATGCTTGAGAGCGTGTACCCAGGTGGCGCGCTGCCCTCAAGGCTCACTACGCCATCATTATAGCTGGGGGTTCCGTACTGCCACGTCACATAATTGCTGATGAAATCTTCCGTCAGGTAGACTGTTGTGCGGTTGTATGCAACCCCTATGCTGACCTCGTTGTGCTGCGGATTTAGTATATTGTACCTGTGGCCATTGTTGCAGCATTCTGAGTCATTGTAGACCATGTTGTTTTCCATCCTGCTTATCGCCTGGGTCACATTGACACCAGCGCTGTCATATATGTAGGCGACGTTCTCCTGTATGCTCTGGTTGCCGCCAAGAAGCGTGTACCTCATGTATGGCTTCATGCCATATATGTCCCAGTGGCTGAAGTAACCATTCTGCAGCATTGACTCAGAGTGCTGCTGGGCGGAGCTCTCATTGGAGTATGTCACATTTGCTATGCCAAATGTATTTCTGTTGCTGTTTATCAATGACAGAGTGTACGCTATTACCTGGTTTTGGGGTATGTAGTTCCGTGGAGGCTCGATGATTGATGGATAAGAAAGATTAAGGCTTTGCGTCGAGTTGATTCCCAGGCTATCAAGCGCATTGTATATTCCAGGTATGTAGTTGTTGATTAATGAAAGGCCTGGCTCGTGGCCGAAGTAGGCATATATTACGACAACTAGGATTACGAATATTATCAGGTCCAACAGTAGCCTAAAGACCAGCCGCATCACTCATAATGCGAGCTATAGCTTATTAAAGCTCGCATGAGCTTTAGGTTTTGGAGGTGGTTTTGCGACAACTCTAAGCGGCAGGCTGGGAAAGCTGTTTGAGAACGCAAGGTTTGATGCGCTGCTTATAATGAATACCGAGTTCAGGGATCCGAACTTCGCCTACCTCACGGGATTCACAAGCGGCGTATTCGAGCGCGCGCTGCTCATAGCCACAAGAAGCAAGCTCTACCTTATAACAAACCAGCTAGAGTATGAAATCGCAACAAAGCAGAAGCCCAGGGAGATGACTGTAATAAATGCAAAGAAGCGAAGCGACACGCTGCGGCAGCTGAGGAGGCTGCTCGGCAGGAAGAGCGTGGGGGTCAACTCCGGCTTCCTCCCATACAGCAGCTACAAGAGATTGAAAAAACTCTCCAGGGCAAAGCGGTTCGTAGATGCCACGCCAGCGCTATACAAGGCTAGGAGCATAAAGGACAAGACAGAACTGCGATACATCAGCACTGCAAATAGGATAATAAAGAAAGCACTAAGGAATGTCCAGGCTTTCTTCAAAGAGGGGATAACCGAGAAGCAGATAGCCGCGAAGATTGACTCGCTCATGGTAGAATACGGGGCAAGCGGGCCCTCCTTCCCAACGATAGTGTGCTTTGGCGAGAATTCATCGATGCCGCACCACATGCCTGAGGAGAAAAGGCTGGCAAGGAACAGCATAGTGCTCATAGATTGCGGAGCCGTCTACAAGAACTACTGCTCTGATGTGACAAGGACATACATATTCAAGCCAGACAAGAAGTCAGCGAAGTACAAAAAAATGGTCGACATGTACAACACGGTAAAAACCGCGCAGAAAATCGGCCTTGCAGCCATAAGGCCAGGCGCAAGGTGCGAAGCCCCGCACAACGATGTGGCAAAGTTCATAGACACGACAAACGGGAAAATGTACAAAGGGAGATTCATCCACAGCTTGGGCCACGCCATAGGCGTTGAGGTTCATGACCTTGGCCCAGGCCTGTACCCAGGAAGTAAGGAGAAGCTAATGGAGGGGATGGTGCTGAGCGACGAGCCAGGAATCTACATACCAGGGTTTGGCGGGGTCAGGGTAGAAGACGATGTAGTCGTAATGAAGACAGGTGCAAAGATAATCTAGCCTTTTTTCTTGGAGAGCAGCTCGTTCAGCTCCGAGCCATCGACATTGAGCCTGTACTTCGACATTATTATGTTCCTGAGCTCATTGACGTTTGATGGGTCAGCAACGTTCTTCCTCGATTCTGCGACAAGCGCTTCAAGCTCTTTCCCGCGTATCCTTCCCAATCGTTTCAGCTTTATGAGCTCTGCAACGCTCTCCCTCTTAAGCGCCATCTCCTTGAGTAGTTCATCAACCGCCTGCTTTGTTATCTGGTTTTTCCCATATTCCGTAAATAGGTCGACAAGCCTCTGCTCGTCCAGGTTCTCTATCATGAACCCTGCTCTCTTAAGCTCTGTGAACTTCTGTATTATCGTGTTTGCTATGAAGTTGGGGTCGGCCTTTGTGGAGCCTATCACAGTCTTGTAAAGCTGCAGCCTTGGCGACAGGAGCAGCTGCTCAACTATGTCCCTGTTGTCAAGCACAGAGAGCAGGGCCTTTCTTTCCTTCTCTATGTCAGGCACGCTCCTTGTTGCGGCTTCAGCATGCTCTTTTGTTATCATGATCGGTTTTGCGTCAGTTTCCGGGTACATCCTTGATCCTCCCGGCAAGGGCCTCATGAACTTGGTTGTGCAGAGCTCGTTGTTGAACACCGCCCTGGTTTCAAACGGAACCCCGACAAGCGCGTGTCTCGCTCTCTCCGTTGCAAGCACTACCGCTTTCTCAACATCGCTCCTGACACCGGCTATGATTACGAAAGCATCGTTTGCACCAAGGTCAAGCACTGCCCTAAGCCCTGTTATTTCGCCATGGGTGAAGCCGTACGCCTCAAGATTCTCATCGCTGTGTATCAACCCATTCACCTTTGCCATCTTGGCATAGTCGCTTATTTCCGTGCCAAGCCTTCTTTCAGGGTTGACCTCCTTTCCAAGCATGCCCTTGAAGCCGCTTAGCCTGAAGCCATACGCAACCCCGTTCTTCTGCAAATGGTTTGACACCACCTTTACGCTGTTGTTTTTCCTGAACACTTCAGAAACGTCCTTTGCCTCCCCCACAGAAGCCCTCGCCTTCTTGAGCTCTTCCTTTATCTCAAGCAACCGCTGCTGCCTTGTTATCTCATTCTCGATAAACCTGTCGATCTTGTCAACCTCTTGAAGCCCCTTGATCTCCACCCTCGCCCCTCCCTTTATCGATACGTTTACGTCCTGCCTTATGGAGCCTATGCCGCGCTGCACCTTTCCTGATATCCTTAGAAGCGTGCCTATGTAAAGAGCAATTGCCTTTGCCGCCACAGGCGTCGGTATATACGGATCAGTGTCGATCTCAACAAGAGGTATGCCAAGCCTGTCTGTATCATAGGTTATGTTCTCTTCTGCTGCCGCGACTATCCCCGAGGATTCCTCCTCGAGAAACAGAGACGGCACATTTATCTTGTAGCCATCTACTTTTATGCTTCCATCTGTCGCTATAAGCGTGCTCCTTTGGAATGCACTTGGGTCGCTTCCGTCAACAACCTCCTTCCTCATCGGCTGCAGCTCATCAACAACTACCATGCCCATCGCCTTTGACAGCGAAAGCGCCACCCCCAGTGCCTCAGGGTTCAGCTCATGCGGCGGCTCTTCATCGATTTCAACAAGGCAGGTGTGCATGTCGTGCACCTTGTAGGTGAACTTCCTGTCCCTAAGTTCTTCAAACTCTGCGCTCCTGTCTATGTTGCCGAGCTCGCCCGCGACAGCCCTCTGGTACCTGGAAACGTTCCCTATCACTTCATCTGATTCGGTGGCGATTGTTGCGGGGCATGAGCAAAACAGCTTTTCTCCAGTAGCAAGTCTCTGGTGAATCTCAAGTCCGCACATGAACCCTATCTCTTTGTAGCGGGTTTCTGCTGGTTCCTTGCGCTCCATCTTCTCTATTTTCTTTACAGGTTTCTTTCCCATCAATATCACAGGAGGAATTCATCATACGTTGTTCTTTTGCCTATTTCACCAACCATGTTCTTGTCAAGCAGTTTCTTTGCCTCAAAGTTCTGGTAGTTGCCAAGCAGCCAGCCAAGCTTCACGTATGCGGTTTCAGTAGTCATGTCTTCGCAGTGGATTGCGCCGGCATCAGATAACAACCTTAGGTTTCTGTAGACTCTCGGGTTTACCCTGCCGTAGGCGCACTGGGAGGTTATTCCCATTACCATCCCATCCATAACAGCATTCTTGACGTAAGGGATCCACATCCTGCCCAGCTGTGTCGTCGAAACAGGAATATGCCCAAGGCCGGTGCCCTCAAGTATCAGTCCGCGGTAACCCTTGTCAGAGTAATACTGGATTATTTCAGGATCAGAATTCGGAAACACCTTGACTATTGCGGTTCTTGGCTCAAACTTTGTCATTGCCGTGACCTTGTTCTTCGTTGTTGTGATTTTTTTGTAACTGCTGTTATAAGAGATCTCGCCTTTTGTTCCCACATAAGCTATCGCGCGGTCATTTATCGGCCTAAACGCGTCCCTTCTTGACGTGTGCATTTTTCTTGCCCTGACTCCCCTTATGAAGTGCATCTTCTCATCTGAGCTTGAGCTGTGCATGCATATGCCAACCTCGGCTATGTCTGATTGTGCGGCTATCCTTGTGGCAGCCGCAAGGTTGAGGAATGCATCGCTAGATCCACGGTCTCCGCTTCTCTGCGACCCTGTGAATACTACCGGCGCATTCAGGTTTTTGAGCATGAAGCTGAGCGCAGCTGCAGAATAATGCATTATGTCGGTTCCGTGTGCTA
>JASHRG010000021.1 GCA_030037495.1 Microcaldota archaeon
CACCGCCATGATTTTCAGCATTTCTGAAAGCCTTTTGCTCTGCGCTACCCCTCCTGAAAGCAGTATCTCTTTCTTCTTCGTCAGCAGCAGAGCCCTTTCGGTTGCCTCGCACAGCATTGCGAAGGCGGTTTCCTGCAAAGAGTAGGCCACGTTCTTGTGGCTCTTGCTATTGAGAAGTTTAGTCGCATGTGTAAGAATGCCAGTAAATGTGAAGTCCATCCCCTTTACCGTATAAGGCATCTCGATGTAGCGACCGCCTTCTGCGAGCTTCGCAACGCTCGACCCCCATGCAGGGTTGAGTCCTGCATCCCTTGCAAAATTGTCAAGCATGTTTCCTATTCCTATGTCAAACGTTTCCCCGTATATGTGGTAATGCCTGAATGGCCTGTTCTCAAGCCCAAGTATCTGCGAGTTCCCCCCGCTAACATAAAGCACTAATGGATCTCTGGCTCTTGCAAAATGCCTAGTTATCTCTATGTGGGCTACAGGGTGGTTTACTGGGAATATAGGGATAGAGTACTTCTCTGAAATGCTGCGTGCTGCCAGTTGGCCAACCCTTAAACACGGGCCCAAGCCAGGTCCTTTTGAGTAGCCTATGCCATCCAGGTCCTTTATCTTGAGTCCTGACTTTGACAGCGCCCTGTCAAGCACCTTTCCTATGTTCTTTGAGTGGAGGTCTGCTGCCTTTGCAGGTATTATGCCATTTGTGCCTATCGGGTACATTGCATTCTCGTTGGCCAGCACCTTTCCCCTCTCAACTATTCCTATTCCAAGGGTGTGGGCCGTGCTCTCTATGCCTAACACTGCCATGAGGATCAGGTAACATCTATGTTTGATTCCTTGTAACCGAGCTTTGCCAATGCCTTTTTCACGGCCATCTTGTGCTCGCCCTGCAGCTCTATTGTGCCCTCCCTCGCTGTGCCTCCGCAGGCAAGGCTTTTCTTCAGTTCCTTTGTAGTCCTGTCTATCTCATCTGGGCTTATCCCTTCAACAACAGTCATCATCTTGTCGAACTTGGCCTTCTTGGAATAGACCCTTATCTTTGACTCTGTCTCTCTATCCAGCACTTTGCATACGCAAAGTTCAAGTGGCAATCCGCATCTAGGACAAGTATCTGCCATTACGCCTTTGCACCCCTCTCTTTGAGGATAGTCTGGATTCTTGCTATTGTCCTCTTAATTGACCTTGTCTTCACTACCTTGCTCGCCACTCCTGTGGCTGCTATCTTCCTCTTCTCTATGCCGAGCTCCAACGCTAGCTCTTGCAGTTTGGTCTTCAAGGCAGCATCAGGCAGGGCCCTTATCTCTCTTACCTTTATACGTAACACCAATTAGCACAATATTCCTGTTTTTAAGATATTAAAGGCTTTCCATGTGTTGCTTATTTTTGCGTGCGCGCCATCTGGGAAGGCGAAAGCCTTGCTGGCCTGGATGCCTCAAGCCTCCTTAGCCTGGCCTTTATGTTACTAAGCCTGCGTTCAAGGAGTTTCCTTTTATCAATCGTTTCGGCCAGCGCACCCTCGAGCACGCCTAGCCTGACCGCCCATTTGTCTCTTTCTTCCTCTGCTGCAAACCTGGTAATCATACAATCAAGCTAGCCTCTATTAGAGATAATATTTAAGCTTTACCTGCTTGAGATGCGCCACAAAAGTCTCAAACGGAAACACACGTATAAACTGAACAATCTGGTAAGCTTTAAATCCCTTGATGCTAAAACTTTATACGCGCTAATCTCAATCCTAGTGGTAAAATGGCTTCGCGAAAAAGGGGTGCTGGAAAAACTTCCAAGGAGAAGGGCGAGGCCAAGCCAAGGACGCGTGATGATGGCCTGTCCAAGGGATTCAGGAGCACAAAGGATGTACAGATACCTGAAAAGCTCATAGACCAGGTAGTGGGCCAGGAGAACGCTGTCAAGATAATAAGAAAAGCGGCCAAGCAGAGGCGCCATGTGCTTTTAATCGGCTCACCTGGAACTGGCAAAACAATGCTCGCGCAGGCAATGGCTGAGATGCTGCCATCAACTGAGCTTGAGGATGTGCTTGTCTACAAGAACATAAATGACGAGAACATGCCGATCGTGAAGACCGTGAAGACATACCTTAACCAGCAGGCTGCAGAGAAGCTTGGCGATGGGCAGGGGAGGCAGACCCTGCAAAGGGAGAGGATGAAGAACAGGACCCAGATGGGGAGGAGTGGTTCATGGATAACCCCAGTAGTAATAATATTGGTAATACTGCTTATAGGGGCGTCGCTTAGCGGCTTCTTCTCCGGTTATGAAATAATAGTGATTGCTGCGCTCATACTTGGGATAATGGTCTTCGGATCAGTTGCGCTGTTCACCAGCGGGCTTACAAGAAGGGTTGGGGCGCTTCCAGGCATGGGAGACATGAACGAGCCTAAGCTGATAGTTGACAATACTGGCATGAACCATGCCCCGTTCATGGACGGAACAGGGAACAAGGCCGGCGCTCTTTTTGGAGACGTGAGGCACGATCCGCTGCAATCTGGAGGGCTTGGTACTCCTGCCCATCTAAGGGTTGAGAGCGGCGCTGTACACAAGGCAAACAAGGGAGTGCTTTTCATTGACGAGATATCAAGATTGGACCCAAGGGCGCAGCAGGACCTGCTTACCGCACTGCAAGAGAAGAAATACTCGATAACAGGGCAGAGCGAAATGAGCTCTGGCGCGATAGTGAAGACAGAGCCTGTTCCGTGCGATTTCGTGCTTGTCGCTGCCGGAAACCTCCAGGACGTGCAAAACATGCACCCTGCTCTGCGCTCAAGGATAAGGGGTTATGGCTACGAGGTCTATATGGAAGACACGATCGCTGACAATGCCACAAACAGGGACAAAATAGTGCAGTTCGTTGCCCAGGAAGTCAAGAAGGACGGGAAGATACCGCAGTTTGACAAGGGTGCTGTTGAAGAGATACTTGAAGAGGCGAGGAGAAGGTCTGGAAGAAAGGGTAAGCTAACTCTTGTGCTCAGGGACCTGGGGGGGCTTGTAAGGGCTGCTGGAGACATTGCAGTTGAGAAGAAGCATGATCTTGTTACAAGGGAAGATGTAATAGCTGCAAAGAGCCTGGCAAACCCGATAGAGGCGCAGGTCATTGAGCAAGCCGTTGAGTACAGGAAGGACTACAGGGTTTTCACAACAAAGGGCTTCAATGTAGGAAAGGTCAACGGCCTTGCGGTTGTTGGGGGATCGGTGCTTTCGCCAGGGATAGTCATGCCAATAGTTGCTGAGGTTACCCCGGCCAGCTCAAGGAGCGAGGGCAAGTTCATACCTACTGGGAAGCTTGGAAAAATAGCAAACGAGGCAGTGAAGAACGTAAGCGCCATAATAAAGAAGCACATGGGCCGCGATGTAGCGAACTATGACATGCACGTGCAGTTCCTTCAGGCATATGAAGGGGTAGAGGGGGACAGCGCAAGCATAAGCGTTGCAATAAGCATAATATCTGCCATGGAAAGCATACCGGTTGACCAGGCGGTTGCGATGACTGGCTCGCTTTCTGTCAGGGGCGAGGTGCTTCCTGTTGGAGGCATAACCAGCAAGGTCGAGGCTGCGATCAGCTCTGGAATAAAGACTGTGATACTCCCGGCAAGGAACATCGACGACGTTTACCTTAATGAAAGCGAGCTCAAGAAGATCAAGCTGATACCTGTTAAGACGCTTGCCGAGGTGCTGCAGCATTCGCTCAAACCAAGCGCAAGGCGCGAGCAGATAATAAAGGAGCTTAAAAAGTATGAGCATGGCTCGCAGGAGTGAGCGCATGAAGGATGGGAAAGAGGAAAAGAAGTGGCAGGGAAAGCCTGACAAGATGCTGCAGGATTTCGGCAGCGAGATCACTGCCGATATTCATGGGAAAAGGCCCCCAAGGTTCAAGACGGTCGCTAGGACAAGGTCTAATATAATTTTTGACAAGAAGCAGGGGTTCCTTGTGCTTGGGAGGAGCCAAGAAGAAAGGAATTTCATAAACGTGGCGCAGTCAAAAAGGTTCATGCAGACAGTGGCAATAGCCGCAAAGTGCAACAAGTTCATAAAGGAGAACCTCCACACTACCATAAGGGGTCTTTTCTACCAGCTAAAGTATTCGCTTGGCGAGGATGTTGACGAGAACATCTTCAACGAGCAGGCAGAGTCGAATCCTCTTATAGAGGACCTTGAGGCATCGCTTGGCATCAAGAGGGAGGAGCTGAACCTGAACGCAAACAGGAAGGGTGTCCTGGCAGGGAACATGAAGGTCATTGACAGGTTTGGCGGGGAGAGGATCGAAACCAACACAAGCAAGATGGGAAGGAGCGGCTGGACCATACCAAGCGACGTCGACAATGACATAGAATTCGTTGACGTAAAGGCGAAATATGTCCTTGTATGCGAGAAGGACGCGCTATGGCAGAGGCTTAATGAGGATGGATTCTGGAAAAAGGAGAACTGTATCTTAATATCGCCGCAGGGGCAGGCTGCCAGGGGAGCTAGGAGGATAATAAGGAAGCTTGCTGACAAGGGGCTACCTGTCTATGTGTTCAATGACGGCGATGCCTGGGGTTGGTACATTTACTGGACGATAAAGACCGGAAGCATGAACCTTGCCTATATTGGAGGTGAGATAGCCACACCTGAAGCTAGGTTCATAGGGGTGACGATGTCGGATCTTGAAAGGTATGAATTCCTAAAGAAGATGACGCTAAAGGCGACAGAGGTTGACCTGAAGAGGGCGCAGGAAATGCTGAACTATCCATGGATAAACATGCACAAGGAGTGGGTCAACGAGCTCAAGATGGTGCTGAAGCTAAAGGTCAAGCTTGAGCAGGACACTCTCCAGGGGCCAAAACTCACTTTTGTTGATGACTACATAAAGGAGAAGATACGCGACAGGGACTTCCTTCCATAGGGTTATATCCTTACTGCGGGCTCTATGTTGCCAAGGCCTATTTTTGTGAGCATTCTTTCCGGATTGTCATAGTACTCCTTTACCATCTCGCTTATAGTTCCCATATCGCGCTTGCCAAGCTTGTTCAGCTGCTCCAAGATCCTTGCCCTTACGGCCTCTTCTGCAAGGATGTCAGGAGGGGCTATGCCAAGCATCTTTGCCAGCATGTCCCTGTATGTGACGCTTGGCAGCATTGGAGCGGCCTGGCGCGTCTTGTAGTCGAACCTGTACAAGTCAGAAAGCAGTATCTGCGTCTCTATCCCTGATATTTCCGATATCTGGATTACTTTCCTTGATGGTATGCCATCTTCGTACACTACAGACGAGACCATAAGCACGTCTATTACTGGGAGTATGTCCCTTGGTACATTCATTGGCGAGTGCTCTAGTCTGGATACTATGTCCCTTGTTGTAGATGCGTGTATTGTGCCCATGCATATCTTTCCAACGTTCATCGCAGCTACCATGTCGTTGGCCTCTGGTCCCCTGACCTCACCTATTATCACTATGTCTGGCCTCATCCTGAGCGCATTCTTCACGAGCTCCACCATTGGCAGGTCTGCGTTGGTCTCCAGCCTTACCGCGTTTTCCAATGTCACGGTGTTGAGCTCGTAGGTCTCCTCTATTGTAACAACCCTTGTCTCAGGCCTGAAGAATGAGAACATCGTGTTTAGCAGTGTTGTCTTTCCTGCAGCTGGGACTCCGCCTATCAGTATATTTGCAGGCCTCACCCTGAACCCGTCAGTGTAAAGCCAGAGCCTTGCCGCCAGTTTATAGTCAACA
Organism: Microcaldota archaeon; assembly: GCA_030037495.1. Lineage (GTDB taxonomy): Archaea > Micrarchaeota > Micrarchaeia > Micrarchaeales > Micrarchaeaceae > JAJZYD01. The sequence goes on from JASHRG010000021.1 coordinate 5,720, forward strand.
GTCCTTCCGTTTATCAGGTCTATTATGCTTAGCGGTTGTCTCCTGAAGTTCCTTATAGTCACATCAAAGCCAAGCGGCGATGTTATCACGTTTGCCCTGCTTCCCTGGTACATGTGCACGTCCATTACGTTGCCGTTCGCCTCCTGGTTGGTTGCCCAGAGCCGCAGCTTGTTCACAAACCTGTTGAGTTCCTCCCTGGTTGGGAACTTATCTGGAAGCTTTACGTAGCCCTTCTTCGTGTCATATACGAAGATGTTGCTTGTGTTGTTTATCATTATGTCCTCTACAGTGGCGGATTCAAGATACTTCTTTATTGGCTCTATGTCGTTCACGTCCCTTATTATTTCCTCTATCTGGGAATCGGTTATGCTAGGGTTTACCGACTTTGCCGTGTTGTATATCAGCTCCCTTCTTTTCTTGTCCTCTGTTATCTCGACGAACTTTCCAGTAAGCCTCCTTAGAAGAATGTCTTCGATGTCGGCAAGCTGGTCGTTCACTGCATCAGTAATGAATGTATGAAAAGCTATAAATTAGATTTGATATAGTATAGTGTGCTCGCATGCGCGATGTTGAGTGCGATCTTGTGATTGCAGGTGCAGGGCCTGGAGGGCTTGCCGCAGCGAACAGAGGGGCTGCGCGTGGCCTTGATGTCGTAATACTTGAAAAGCAGTATGAGATAGGGCACCCAATAAGGACAACGGGCTGCTCATTTATGAAGGACACAAAAGAGCTTGGCATCCCTGAAAAGTACTGCAACAGGATAAGGACAGTTGTGTTTGCCTCAAAAAACAAGCATGTGAGCTTTTCCTATGACACCTACCCGATGTGCGTCATGGACATACGTGGAGTGTACCAGCACCTTGCAAATGAGGCAATGAGGCACGGCGCTAGGCTGGAGCTTGGAACAGATGTCAAATCCGTAATCATGAATGATAGTCATGTGAACGGAGTAAACGCAAGCGGCAGGGACGGTGAGGTCAGGATAACATCAAAGGTTACGATTGATGCGACCGGGTTCCCTGCGCTGCTTTCACGGCAGCTTGGGGTGTTCCCGAAAACCAGCTCAAGGTTTGCTGCAGGGGCTGAATACGAGGCGTATTGCGAGAACCTGGAGAGCGACACGATAATAATAATCTTCGATAGGGAAAACGCGCCGTGCGGCTATGCATGGATCTTCCCTGTAAGCAAGGAGAGGGCGAGGATAGGGGTTGCGTCAGCAAGGCCCGACACAAATATACCAACTTTGAAGAGCCTTGACAATTTCGTGTTCAAAAATGGAAACATGTTTGTAAAAGAGCTGGGAAAGGTGTCTCCGATAGAGCTCCATGCTGGCAATGTACCTATTGAGCCAATCCCTGCTATGACCTGCAAGGATGGCTTCATGTGCATAGGCGATGCGGCTGCGCAGGCAACCCCTGTTGCTGGAGAGGGGATAAGGAATGCGATGAATTCAGGGATAGCGGCTGCTGACAGTGCTGCAGACGCAATAAAAAAGGGTGATGTATCAGAAAAGTCACTATCAAGGTACACAAAGCACGCGAATAGTGTTGCCGAGTACAACAGGCTTGGCCTTAAGGTGCAGAAGAGGATCCTGGAGCTCTCTGATGAACAGCGCGATCATGTTGTTGAGAGCGTAATAGGCAAGATGAGGAACATAAGCGAGGACGAGATGATGACCCTGCTGAAGGGAGAATTCTCGAAAGTGCTGCTGCTGAAGATCGCGGCAAAGAACCCTGGTGCAGTGACTGTGGCTGTAAAAAACGTGCTCAAGCTCTAGCTCTAGTTATTCGGCATTATCGCATCGACTATGAACTCTGGTGTGTACTTGACTAGTGCGTCATAGGACTCGCCTGTGCCTAGGAACAGGAGCGGTATTCCTGTCATGTAAGCTATAGAGATTGCGTTTCCTCCCTTGACGTCGCAGTCAAGCTTTGTGAGCACTATCCCGTCTATCTTCATGAACTTGTTGAACTCCTTTATCTGTTCAGTTAACTGGTTCCCTGTTGTGCTCTCCCCAACAAATATTATCAGGTCTGGCTTTGCCACCCTCACCATCTTCTCCATCTCGCTTATAAGATTCCTGTTTGTCTCCTGCCTTCCCGCGGTATCGATCAGTACAGCATTTATGCTGTTCGCTTTCGCGTGGGCTATTGCATCAAATGCTATGCTTGCCGGGTCTGCCCCATATTTTCCCTTTATTGCCTTGACTCCAACCTTGTTTGCATGGTGCTCTGTCTGCTCTATCGCGGCTGCCCTGAAGGTGTCGCTTGCGGAAAGCACGCTTGATATCCCGTTCTTCTTTAGCATGTACGCTATCTTCGCCATTGTCGTTGTCTTGCCAGTGCCGTTGGGTCCAAGGAACAGTATCTTCACCGGGCTGTTTCCTGACTCAACCCTCTGCTTCACAAATTGCACAATATCTACCCCATTGCCGCTCTTTGCAAGCACATTAAACAGGGCCTTTCTTACTAGTGCTACCATCTCCTTGTTTATGTTCTTTGAATCTACCCTTGCCTCCGTGAGGCTCACTCTGAGGCTTTCCAGAAAAGCCTCTGTTGTCTCGTAGGAGACGTCAGACTCAAGGAGCGGCACCTTTATGTTTTCAAGGAAACCGTCTATCTCGGAATCGTTCAGAGAGACCGAACTTGAGATCACTCCCTTTATCTTGGTTGTTAGCGAGACCTTTACCATTGGTTTCTCTTCCTTTGCTTTCTCCTTCTCCTCAACCCTGCGCTCTTGGGCCTCCTCCTTCTCTATTGTCTTCTCTTCCCTCTTTATGAAACCCTTGACCGCTTCAGAGAGTTTCTTCCTCAGGCCGTCAAACATTGAAAAACCTAGTGCGAAAGCTCGTCTATCTTGTAGGCAATCTCTATGAGCGCAGACTCTAGTTCCTTCTTGGCCTTGTTCAGCTTGTTTATCGACGTGGTTTCCTGATCCAACGCACTGCTTATGTAAGCCTTTGCCTCATCAACCTTCTTCTCAACCATGTAGCCAGCGCCAACGCTGACCAGCACGGTGTCTCCGTTTGTTATCCTGCTGTTAACGTATGTACCATAGCCTATAGAAACAAGCGTGTCCTTCTCCTTCACAGAATCCATGTTCTCCAGTGTTTTCTGCGCTGCGTCAAGCTCCCTGAGCCTGTCTGCGCTGCCGCTCAGCTCCTGGGTAAGAGCCATGTACTGGTTTTGATACACCTGCTGCAGGTACCTGAATTCCTCAAGCGTGCTTGCCATCGGCCTTTGGGGCTCCCTTGGTTTTGCGTCTGCCATGATGACTACTTCTTGCTTTTTTCTACTTTTGTTATCTTTACCTGTGTTTTCCTTATACCTGCAGTGCTGCCAAGCCTTATAAGGGCTAGCTCCCTGGCGTGCTTCTCTGATTTTGCCTCTACTTCTATCTTGAACTGGGAGCCACGCTGGCTGCCAGCCGATGTCGTGCCTTCTATCAAGAACTTCATCAAATCACCTAATCATCAATGTTGAGCGCTTCTATTATCCTGTTGAGTTCGAACCCTGTTGTACTCCCCCCCGCAACCACGCCATTGGAATTCCCGACGACTGACAGGCCGATGTTCAGGGATCCCGTGTTTGCAGTTGTCCTTACCGACTCGAACCCTGTTGCCTTGTCTGCTGCGTCCTTTTCTGGGTCATCTGCCCTGTTGTTTATGGCAAATCCACTGTTTGTAAGTATGTTGTTTGCGCCAGTCGTCTTGAAACCGCCTGCAGAGCACGCAATCACCTCAACCCCAAGCGTGTCGCGTATCTGCTGCCTTGCATTTGCGTCATAATCTGGGTTCACGAGCGCAATCTTGTCGTTTGCCAGTATATTGTTGCCTATTGCGTTCAGGCTGCTCTGGAGCACCGCTATGTTGAGCCCGGTGTTGTGGTGCTTAAGCGCAGCCAGCTCATGGTCTTCCATAAGGTTTGATACTATGATGCCATTGGAATTCGCCTTCATGAAAAGGCCAATCATGTCAGTAGATGAAACCGATAACGTTATGGGAGTGACCTTGAGCGTAGCTTCAAGAATGTGCTTTGCCCTGTCCCTTACGCTGTGCCCCAGGAACACGTACTTGTCGCTTGCGGTTGCAAATACTCCTATATAGTCGCTGCCATTGATTGCGCACTTTGCGGCTTCCATTTCAGTCACGATAAATAGGCTGGCTTGCAATTTATTTCTTTTCCTGCTTGGGCTGGGTTTGTGGTGGTGCCTGGGGCTTCTGCGTTTCTTTCTTCTGTATGCTGAAAAGGCCCTTCTTCTCCTTTGTAGCGGCCTTTGTGTCATCCGGCTTCTTTGCCGCTTCCTCGGAGAATGGAAGTACATCTGCCGTATCAGTGCCTATCTTGACCCTGAGCTTCATAGGAACCATGCTCTTTGAGTAGTGCTTGAAAATAAGCATGTTCAGCTCCTGACCCAGCCTTACGTTCTCAGGCTTTAGCTTTGTGTAATGCGCCACCCTGTCTCTTATGTACTTGGCGGCCTTCCTGGCCCTCTTTGGCCTCGGTTGCGTTACCAGGTAACGCCTGATGTTTATTGTAAGCAATCTATCTGCCATTTCATTCACTCTTTAATCTCATCTTCGTCCTTCTCCAGTCCCTCTTGAAAGTGTTCTGCTGCAGCTTCTGATGGGTTCTTAGCCTTGTGAGCAATGGCATCCTTCTTGACTGCTTCAGCTTCTTGCCAAGCCTTCTTTTGAAGTTCTGTGTCTTCTTTGTCATGTAATCATTTGTGCTTGTATTCTATCTTTGTGTCTGGCCTGTATGTGACCTTTTCGAGTATCTGCAGTAATTGTGCCTCTGTGAGCTTTCCCTGTATTCTGTTGCTCTGCGCAAGCGATATTATCAAATCAACCAACTGTGTGTAAAGGTCATTGTTTGATATCCTTATGTTCATGAGCCTATCATACGCTGCTTGATCCATCAGTCTTTTTACTACTTCCTTCTTCTGCTGTTCTATCTGCTGCCTTTTCACCTGTTCCATGAGAGCCTTGCGAAGCCTTTTCTGACTTGGCTGCTCCTCTTCGTCTGCCATATTAATCCTTGCTTATCTCCTTGCTTATTTTGTCAAGGAATGATTTTCCTTGAGAGGTTATTACACGACCCTTCTTTGTCTTCTTAACGAAATTTATACCTTCTAATGCTATTAGCGAATCTCTTATTATGCTGCCGCCCGCATCCTGGTGATGATGCCTGTGTACCTTGTGTCCCTTTCCAGAACCGTACCTCACTCTCAGCCTAGATACACCTACTGGGCCATTAACATAGACTTGCCTTAGTATCGACGCGCTTCTTACGTACCAGAAGTCTGGATCAAGAGGCGGCCTTTCCCTGTTTGAGCCGCTCTTTACATAATTAATGTAATCTGGCTTCTTTATCTTGCCCTTGAGTTGCTGAGCAGCAAGGCTAACCAGTTCTGAACCTTTTACGTCAAAGATATTAGCCATTAAACTACCAACTTAGAGCAGAAGAAATAGCCAGTCTAAGCACTATTATTATGCCATAAACGTATTAAAACATATCGTCAGCTGCGCTTACCGGAACCCTTCCTTGTTACAAGCAGCTTGTCAAGCTCTGAACCAGGGTCGTATTTGTAGAGCACAAGGCTTAGTATGAGGAATAATATCCAGCCGATTATTATTATGTTTATTGACGACAATCCGGACATTAAGTTGAACCTACCAGGGAATGCCATGCCTGATATCCCAGGTATTGCGGTTATCCCGGAAAGGAAGTAGATTCCAAGGTTGAATATGTTGAATAGTATTGATAATGGATACCATGTCCTAAGTCCAAGGAGGAACACGACAGCTATTAGAGTATAAGCTATGATCTCTACGTCGAACCAGAAACCTGTTGTATTGAATGAGCTTGCACCAAATCCTGTTCTTACCTGGTTTGACGGATAAGTTTGTGTATGGTTTGTTGCCTGGGATACAGGAGGCGTAAACGAGCTTGATGAGGCAGTAACATAAGCCAGGTGCCCTGCTGCAATCAGCAGCGCAAAGAACGCAACTGCTGCCCTGCAAAGATGTAGCCTCTCCTCCCTGCTTTCAAACATTAGATCGCTAGTGTTTATTTGCCAATCATTAAAAAGGTTTCAAGACTCTTCGATTTTTCCTTTGGACGTGAATCGAGAAAGCTATAAATAGCAGTATGAAGTGAGCCTTATCCGAGGGTGTAGGCATGGCAGATGGAAGATTAGCTACCAGAACTGCAGAGAGGAGAACAGAGGCTACAGCAGCTACTAGGCTATCAGAAAGCAAATGGAGGTTTATAGATAACGCGATTAACATTGGTGCGTTAACTTTATCAGATGAAAAAGAGCTTAAAAGCAAAAGAAAGTGCAAATTCTTCTTCAATATGGGAGCGTATTCTAGCGGTAATGCAACGCACGAGCTCGCATTAGGCTATGCTGAAACGATAAAAGAGAGATTTGGCAGTGAACTACAGGGAAAACACGTGGTAATTTACGGAGTGCCTGAAAAGGGAGTAGGCTTCGCAGTTGCTGTTGCAGCTGCGCTTTCTACAATAGGCGTAGATGCGGACTGGTGCTTTTCCAGAAAAGTGCCAAAAGAGCATGGTGATGCTACAGGGAAACCTACAGAATTCGTTGGTGCAACACCAAAAGCTGGAGACGTGGTAATTTTACTTGATGATGTAATAACAACAGGCGGCACAAAAGAAGAAGCTGAAGCGACAATCCACAAAGTCTCGAAGGATATAAAGATTATTGGCTGTGTGCTTGTACTCGATAGACAAGAGGTAGGCCTCAACGGCAAGACCGCAGCAAAAGAGTTTGAGGAGAAAACTGGGATTAGAATTGAGGCATACGTAACTGCAAGCGACATAAATTCTTACTTGCTTATGGAGCTTGAAAAACCTGAAGCAAAAGACCCGAAGAATAGGCTTCCAGGAGAACGAAACCCAGCAGTGACGCCAACCGTTCTTCTAGACTTCCAGAGTTACATGCGCGCTTATGGTTCTAATGAGGCTATAATTGCTATAGGCATGATACTCCAGGTGCCCATTTTCAATGAACGATACGGAGTAATACCAGCATGCGATGGACTTACTCTAGAAGAATTCAGTGGACTCGTTGAGAAAACCAAAAACGTGCTGGGAGTAGTAGGCTATAAGGTAGGTATAGACCTAATCAACCAAGTTGGCCTTAAAGCGATAAGGGAGGTCGCAGGACCTGATGTGATATTGATAGTTGACTGGCAGAAGTGGGGCGGAGACATCCCTGACATGAACTTGTCAGTTATAAGAGGGGCAAAAGCTGCAAAAATAGTACACCTGATAAACTTCCCACATTCTGGACCAGAAACGCAGCGCTCAGCCGTATACCGGGCACTGCAAGAGGGTGGTGTTACGATACTTGGAGGAGCATGGATGACGCATACTGGTTTTGAAGCACCAATAGGCCCATTCACTGAAGAATATCTGTTAAACGCTTATAGGATTTGGGCGCGATCTGGCATAACCACTTTTATAGTGCCTGCAACTAAACCTGACGCAGTTAAGAAGATAGTCAAGGTGGTTGAAGAGGAGTTTGCCAAACTAGGGCTTGAAAATATCCAGCTTACCTTTGCTTCGCCTGGGATAGGAGCACAAGGCGGAGATACTAAGGCGCTCCTTGATGCGATTGGACCGCGACACAGAGTTTTTGCTATAGAGGGACGCGCAATAACAGGTAGAAATAAACCTGAAGACCCTCTTGCTGCAGATATGGACAAAAGAGCAACCGATGCGGTTGAGAAGATGAGAAAATTGGTCTCGATACCACTGGAGCCAAGAACCGCAGAGGCTTCAGCTTAATTTATATTAACTTTTCCTTCGATACTAATTCATGGGGCGAAAGGTTGCTGTAATAGGCGCTGGTAGAGTTGGCGCTACTATTGCACAGATACTTTGCTACAAGAAAATCGCAGATGAGGTAGTGCTCTGGAACAGGACGGCAGAGACTGCGCAGGGAATTGCACTTGACATAATGGAAAGCGCG
>JASHRG010000022.1 GCA_030037495.1 Microcaldota archaeon
GGACTCTGGCATCACTTCTTTATTATACGAATAAGCTCGCCAGTTGAAAATAGCTTTATTGCCTTCTGTTGCTTAAAGTGAGGATCGTAGCTCCAAACACCGTTGGCTTTGATGCCTAGTGCAACAGCAATGTAAGCTTCGTCATCTTTGTCAATTTTACCAATTATTTCATGAGCCTGGTTCAGGAATTGAACGTAGGCGTCACGCTTTACTATCTTTATTTTCTTAGTAATAACCTCTAATGCTTTCTTATAGCCAAACTCGTCTGTTTTCATCTTTGATATAATCTCTTCTTCATGCTCTACTAACTCCTCCAAGAGAAAATCAGGGGTGTAGTAGTCTATGAAAGGATAGAGCAGAACCTCCTTTGTTACGGACTGCCTAGCCAATGCTGCTATCACAACATTAGCATCTACAACTATCTTCATAGGCCGTGCCTTTTTGCTATGCCTCTCTTTACCTTCTTTCCTATAGCTATCGCATCTTCTTCAGTGAGCTCTGAATTAGCCGTTAGCTTATCAAGCATGGCCAGCTTCTGGGCGTAGTTTACCATAGCCCTCCTGGCTACCTCGCTCCACCTTATCTGCTTGTGGTGCTTTATTGTCTTGTAAAGCTCCTCAGAAACCGATATTGTTATGTTAGGCATGCAATCACATAATATATGTGGAATCACAGTTATATATAACTTTGTATTAATACCTTCGCCCAGGAGTCTTGGGGAAGTCTCAAAACACCCTCATTTCATGTAACCTCCCGACCAATCTTCTAACGATTAGTACAAGTTCTTCGTTCTCGAGTTCTTCATAAGTAAACCACTTGAGCATTTTTGCCTCCTTCGAAGTTCCTATCTTGCCTTTGTATGCCTCTACAAGCATAAAGTTATGGGTAAATTCCCTTTTCGAGAATGGATCAATATCATCGATACTAAAAAGGAATTTCGATTTCTTTATAATGATTTCAAGTTCCTCCTTCATTTCTCTAGCGAACGCTTGTTCAAGGGCCTCGCCCTTTTTAACATGGCCAGACGGGCACATCAAGAAATTCGCATAAACTTTTCTTTCTGAGGTTCGTTTTTCCATAAGAAGCCGCTTATCATCAAGGAAGACTGCAACAACTGTCTGAATTTTTTCATTGGCCACAAGCATGCACCTACAAGGAGCCAGGAGGGGAAGTTGAATCCCCCTGTTCCGCTCTGCAGGCGGACGCATAGCCGATCTGCCATCCTGGCACTAGCTGAATTTATATGCCTTAGTATTTATATTTTAACCACTTTATACTATTGGGTGCAGCGATGGCAGAGTTCACCAGCATTCCTGAAGGGTTGATAACAAAAACCGCGTTCTTTAGCGAAAGGACCCCAATAACGAAGCTGGTTCCAGCGGTTCAGCAGTTCGATGCCGTGATAATCAACAAGGATGACGGCTACTTCGGGATAATAGACTCGAGGGAGATTTACAGATATTTTGCAAATTTTGCCATATCAAAGAAGCAGGCCTCGGGAAGGTACGCGATAAGGGTGCCCAGGATAACCGACAGCACATCAATCGATGATGTAATATACTATTTCCAGAAGTCCAGGGCAAAGGCGCTTCCGTACCAGAAAAACGACAGGATCTCAGGGGTGCTGAAACGCAACACCCTGCTAAAGGTTCTTCTCTCGCTGGACAGGCTGCGCGACGTAAAGGTATCTGATGCAATGGTGTCGCCAGTAATCGCCATAGACATAAAGTCGACAGTCACCCAGGCCAAGGCAGCAATGCGCGCCAACAAGATAAACAGGCTTATGGTCTTGGAGAACGACAGGTTTGCCGGCATGGTTACCAATTACGACCTGATAGACAGGTACCTGAAGCCGCAGGAGAGGCTGCCCCAGAGGAAGAGCTACACGTATACGCCATCAAACCTCGCGCTTGAGAGCGTTGTCCAGAGGAATCCAAGGACCATTGACTATAACAGGAGCCTGAAAGATGCTGTTAGGGACATGGTTGAGAACGGCATATCGTCGCTTGTTGTTACAAGGGGCGACAAGCCAGTTGGCATCCTGACAGAGCTTGACATAATAACGAGCGCGGCAGCAGGAGGAGGGATGGAGGGCAACAAGGTGCTGATATCAGGCTTGGATTCTGACACATACCAGTACGAGGATGAGATAAGGTCAATGCTAAAAGTCTTCATAGAGAAAACAGAGAGGATGAGCCGCATAAGGGTCGACTACATAAGCGTGGTTGTAAAGAAATTCAAGTCAAAGTCCTATGAGATGCACGCCAGGCTCTCGCTCGGCAAGCAGGGGATAATAAACGCGCACGTGACCGGCCACATAATGGAGAGGACAATGGGCGATGTGCTTAATATACTTTCAAGAGAAGTGAAGGAGAGGAAAGAGAGGTATCTGAGCATAAGGAAGATATACCACACAAACAGGATGGAAGAGGCATAGAATGGAAGCGCTAAACAGGGGAAGCATGAGGTCGCAGTCCAGCCTTGAGCTGCTAGTCACACTGGGCTTCGGGCTCATAATACTTTTGCCAATAGTTGTGCTTGCATTTATCCAGATATCAAATTCAACATCTACCCTTTCCACAACAGAGGCGCAGGCAGCAGCTCAGAAACTTGCATCTGTTGCAACATCTGTGAGCTCGCAGGGGCCGCCTGCAAAGCAGCTCGTGCTAATCCAGGTTCCGCAGGACATAGCCAATATATACGTAGGGTCTCTTGCAAACACAGCCGGGCATGAGATAATATTTGTTGTCAATACAAACGCAGGCCCCAGCTATGTCACCGCATATACCCCTGTCAACGTGAGCGGGGCTCTCGGCTCCATAACAGGCCAGGGAGTCTACCTTGTAAACGTTAGCGCCCAAAGCTCCTGCCCGACCAACCCTGCAACCCCTTGCGCGTACCTTGCGTCAACCTAATCAAGCTTCAGCAGGTATGTGTCCCTGTAGACCCTTCTTCCATTCTTCACTGTAAAAAGGGTGTAAGATGCTTTTGGCTTGAGCCTGTTGTAAAGGAAAAACGTCCTTAGCATCAGCTTGTCGCTCAGGTACATGTCAATCCCTGCGTCGAGCTCCTCTGTCTTTGACACGAAAGCGCCCCTCCTTTCAGCAAAGTTCCTTAGCTTCTTTGACATGGCCAACACCCTTGTCTTCTCCCCCCTCAACTGCACCACAGCTTCATAATATCCGGAGCTCTTCCTGTAGTCGTCCTGGCATATCTGATGGGCCATTTTTATTGATATCTTCTTGTCAAAGCTAACGTGATCACTGTCTACAGGGTATAGTACAGTGACTTCCGCGCTTGCCTCGTCGTATTTCTTCACAGCTATCTTGCACTTGGAGTTGCACAGGATTTTTGCCAGCGCCTTGCCCAGCGACTCCCTGTTCAGGGTCACGTAGCCCTCGCTCGTCCTTATCCTTCCGCACCTCTTGCAGTACTCTATCCTTGCGCTTGTTGGAAACCTCCTTGAGACTTTCTCGGCAACGCAGAATTCGCAGAATTCCCCTACAAATCTTGCCTTGTCGCTGGTTCTATCACAGGTGGGGCAGTACCGTATCATGTGTACACCGTTTATTCAGCATAATGCAGGCTTACTATTGCCCCATACGCAGGCCTTGTCACGAACACGCTCAGCAGTGCGCCGAATATAGTTGCTTCGGAGAAGCCTATCACAGTGACAAGAGAGGTTGAAAGGAACAGTGGCAGCATGGCCACCACGAGCAGCGCGGCGTCAGTCCAAACTATGTAGAAGGCCTTGTTCAGCAGCGCGCTGGCCGAGAGGTCCACCTTCTTGCTTATTATCTCGTCAGTGATTATTATCTGCGCGTCAACTCCGGTGCCTATAACTGCAATCATTCCTGCCACGGCTGCAAGGTCTATCGTTCCAACAAGCCCTATTATCGAGACTATTATGAAGAGCTCAAGGACCGTAGTGAGCAGTATTGGCGCAACAAGGAAGACCTTCCTGTACCTTATGGTTATGAACAATGAGACAAATATCACGGCTATTACGCCAGCAATCCCGCTTATGTATAGGAAGTGTGACCCAAGTGTTGGGGGTATGGTGGTGGGCGACCCTGGTATGACAGCTACAGGAAGCGCACCGCCGCTGAGCACGCTAGCTATACTCTTTGAGAGGTTCTGCGCGTATGCGAGCCTCTGCGAGGTCGGCACAGTGACAGGAACGGTTCCGCTTATCTCGTAGCTGCTGCTCACGTTTCCTCCAGTTATCCCAGGGGAAAGTGTGGGCGCGGTGACAAGGCCCACAAGGGTCCACGAGTTTATCTGCGATGTGTTGAACGTCACGTTTATGTAGCTCGGGGTCATGTTTGCCTTGCTCTGCAATTTTACGCTATAGTTCAGCGACCTTAGGTAAGCGATCAGGCTTGAGTTCAGGTTGTAACTGGCAAATACCGTCTTGTACTTGTTCTGGTTTGCGGCAAAGAAGCTCTCCGCGCTTGTCACGCTCGTTCCCTGGCCAGCAACGCTTATCACAGGTATTGTCTGGTTTCCAAAGGCGAGCGCATCCTGCATGCTTCGCAGAGCCGAACCCTGCGAAAGCCCGCTCCCCAGCCACGACTGGTTTATTAGTATCGCTGTGTTGAGCGGCCTGTCAAGGTACATGTACAAAGGCTTGTTTGCCTGGCCGAACACCACCTTTGCAAACGGCTTCTCTGCAGCCTGCGTTATGAAGAAGTCGACCTGCCAGCCTACGCTGCCATTTGATGCGACAGGAGGCGCTATGCCTATGCTGCCCTTGAGTATCCCAGATCCGTTTATCGCATCCTGGCCATTCACTATTCCGTCAAAGCGCCCCTGCGCCTGTATTATGTTTATCGTCTGGTTTATGCTTGCTGAAGATGAATTAGGTATTGTTATGTAAATCTGGGAGCTTCCCACGCCTTCTATTGTGACCTGCTGAAGGCCAAACGTGGAGAGGCGCTGCTGCAGCGCGACTATAAGGTTGCTCATAGTGGTTACGTTTACGCTCTGCGCAAGTGTAACAGGTATCTGGGTTCCGCCTACGAATTCTATTCCAAAATGAATCCCATAACTCAGGTCAAGGAGCGCAAGCGCCGCCACTACGACTATCAGAATCATTATCCTTCTGTCCCTTATGTACGAGCCTCCAATTCTTCTCTTCTGCGCCTGCTGTTGCTCCTCCATCATCTTGCCTCTTTCCTTTGCTTGTACCAGAGAACCAATACCGTGTTGCCGAACCATGTGGTGAATATGTCCGCTATAAGGCCGAACAGCACAACGCTTGATATCTCAAAGTAAGTGGGTATGAAAGCCAGGTATGAAACAATGAGCAGTATTGCGAAGGTTATTATCGCTGCAGAGGTCATAGTGATCCCTGTCTTCATAGTTGAGAATGCCCTCTCTGCAGGCGTGCCCTCGGTCCTCTTTATTATCCTAATGGCAGAGAGCATGTCAGTGTCTATCGAATACCCTATAAGCATTAGCAGGCCGCCTATGGATGCGACGCCAAGGGGTATGCCGAACAGGCCCATTGCGCCAAGTGCGACTATTATGTCATTGCCAGCTCCGAATACCACCGAGAGTGAAGGTATAGGTGTCCTGAATATGAAGAACACGGCTATCGCAACAAGGATGAACGAAGCAATGATCACGGTTTGCATCTGCTGCAGGAAGAATGCGCCGAGCGTGGGTGTTATCTCCTGATAGGTGTAAGAATTGTAGGGTATTATCTGGCCGAGCACCCCAATAACGTAGTTCTCGTAGGTGTCGGACGCGTTTGTGTATGCGCCCTGCGCTACTCCCGTCATGCTGTCCGCGTTTGTTGAATTGAAGGCGTAGCTCTTTGACTTGAGCAGCGGCGCAAGGGTGTTCATCATGTCATTGGTCTGGGTGTTCATCGCGGCGAGGGTGCTTGTCACGTTGTCCTGATAAGCGGCAAGGGCGCCCTGTGCCGTGGTGTTTTGCGGCTCACTCTTTAACAGGTTCTGGTAGCCAGCTACTTTTGCAGCATAGTTGGTGTAGTTGGAGTATAGAGAGTAGACGTTGAGCAGGTTCTGCTGTGCGTTTGCCAGGCTTGAATTGGTGACAATAGTGACAGAAACCCCTCCTGGTGATATGGATACGCTTGCCTGCGCGCCAGGAATGTGCGAATCAACAGCGCTGGTAAGCTGCTGCACGTTTATCGTTGCGTTGGTAACGAGCTGCACGCTTATGCCTCCCCTCAGCGTTGAGTCAAGCGGTATCTTTGATATGAACAATAAGCTGATCAGAAGCATGGCTATGGGCACAATTGCGAGTAGCCTGTAGTTTTTGTGTTCATATATATTGCCGAATGCCATAAAAATCAGCGTCCTCCTCTACGCTAAGCTAATAGCAGTAATACTGCGCTAGATATACTCGCTTTTTGTTTGAAAAGCTATTTAAGCACCGCTCATGCCCTTGCTCAGGCATACTTCCTCATGAGCTTGAGGTGCAGCGATATGCTGAATCCGTACAAAATGTAGAAGATCGCAAACAGGGTAAGGCCCCAACCAAAGAACGCGTATATGCTCAGTTCAGGCGTTGGAGGCGACCTGTTGAATATGAGCAGTATGAGACCCATCACGAATATGTAGACGCCCCAGAACACCATCCTGAATATTTCCCAGCCAGCGTGCCTCTCCATGTACTTTAGCCTTCTCTCATACTGGAGCGTTGGGTCAATGGTCATTACTTCCCTGACCACCTGGTCTTTTGTTGGCGTCTTTGGCATGCGTACACCAGATATATAATGCTAGCAAGCCTTAAAAAGATATTGGAATATAGATAACGAAGATGCGCCTATGGGAACAAGAATGGGCAAAAGCAAGGCCCGTGCAAGGAAATATAAATTAAGGGAGCAGGCAAAGGTAGACACAGGAATATTTGACGAGAAGACAATGGTCAATCTGGGAAAATTCTTCAACAAGAAGATAATAGAGAAGCTCAATTTCGTGATTGCAAGGGGCAAGGAGGCAGACATCTACATTGCAGAGGCCGGCAGCTCAGAAAAGGTAAGGGGAAACCAGTTTGTTATAATGAAGTTCTTTAGGGTTGAGACATCATCGTTCTTCAAGATGGAAGACTACATGATAGGAGACCCAAGGTTCTCAAGGATAAAGGCAACAAGCAAGTACGAAGTGGTAAAGCTCTGGTGCGCAAAGGAGTTCGGCAACCTTGAGATTGCAGGAAAGGCAAGGGTCAATGCCCCAAGGCCATTTATGTTCAACGGCAGCATACTCGCAATGTCCCTAATAGGGGATGACGCAACCCCTGCCCCAAGGCTCAGGGACATAGAGCTCGAATTCCCCGAGGAAACGCTTGACGTGATACTAGAGGAGATAAGGAAACTGTACAGGGGAAACCTTGTGCACAGCGACATAAGCGAGTACAACATTCTTATGAGCGACAACGTGCCATACCTGATAGACTTCGGCCAGGCGGTTGTAACAGCGCACCCAAAGGCCATGGACTTCCTTTCAAGGGACATATCAAACATACTCAGCTATTTCGAGAAGCAGTATGGCATAAATAGGGAGTTTGCAGAAGTGTACAAAACTGTCATGAAATGAGCTTTTCTGTCCTTTTGAGCACGGAATCAAGCTTGCACTCGCTGTAGAGCCTTGACACCAGTCTATCGTTCATCTTGGTTGATGGGTTCTTCACCCCGATTGAGCAGACATCCCTGTATTTCTTTATCGATGTCTCATAAGTGCCCAGCCTCTTGGCCTGGCTTATTATCTCCTCTTTGTCAAAGCCTATGAGCGGCCTGATTATCATTGGCTTTATGCCAAGCTGCGCAGACGCCATGTTCGCTATTGTCTGCGATGCCACCTGCCCAAGGCTTTCCCCTGTCACTATTGCGCTCGCGTTCTCCTTCTCTGCAACTTTCTCAGCCAGCCTGAACAGGAACCTTCTGAACACAACAAGCTCGTATTTTCTCGGTATCTTAACGGTTGCAGACTGGAAAAGATAAGCCGGCGCATAATATACCCTTGATGATCTGCTGTACGATGAGAGGGTCTTCACGAGCTCAGATATCTTTGATGATATGGCCTGTTTATTGTTGTTGAACGCGTGCACATGCAGGTAAACTGGCTCAAGCCCCCTTTTCATAGCATAGAATGCTGCAACAGGCGAGTCTATGCCACCTGAAAGCAGCACAACCGCTCTCCCTGAGGAGCCAACAGGGAGGCCGCCAGGGCCCCTGCGCTTTTCCTTCACAAGCATTGCTCCATCTTTCGTGATGTTTATCAGAAGCTCGCTTCCATCCCTGTCAAGCTCAAACCTGAACTTCTTCTTGTTCTTGAGGAATGCGCTTACCAGCTCCTGCGAATTGTACCTAAGCCCCTTGAAAGACCTGTGCGCCTCTATCCTGACCCTTTCTCCCTTTTTATACATGCCTGAGGCTGCCCTCATTATCTCAGCTACGCTGTTCCCAGTGATGACCACAGGGGCAAACCAGGAGATCCCGAACACATGGGAAAGCGCGTTCATTATCGACTCACGGTCTGAGCCCTTTTCAAGATGGAGTATGAACCTGTCTCTCGCGTTTTCCAGTTTATCGTATTTCTCATCCTTAAGGGATGCCCTCAGGTTCCTGTTTAGTATCTTCACAAAACTACTCCTGTTCCTGCCCTTTAGCCAGAGCTCACCGAAGTGTATCACTATTTGATTATCGGAATTGGCCATGCGCCCACTGATAAAAAGGTATAAAAGACAAAAGATTATATCATTATGAGTATTTTAACCTTAAGCGTAAGCTGGTAAGCATGAACCTGAACATAAGCCAAAGGCTAAAATCCTTCCTTAGCAACGCAAATCACATAATGCACATAAGCTACAAGCCAAGCAACGATGAATTCAACAGGAGCGCAAAGGTCATAATACTGGGAATCCTGATAATAGGCTTTGTTGGCTTTATCATTTCCCTGATTATAGGCTACCTAAGCGGTTCGCCAATATAGGCTAATTCATGAAGTTAGAAATAGACTTCACAAGGAGCGCCCAGGAAAACGCAGACGATTACTACAAAAAGGCGAAGAGGCTCCAGGTGAAGAAGAGGGGGGCAGAGAATGCAATAAATGAACTAAGGCAGAGGCTTGAGAAAGCAGAGAGGGATAACAAAACGGTTGAAAAGGAAAGAAGGCCGATAAAAACAAGGGAAAAGGAGTGGTACGAGAAGTTCCACTGGTTCTTCACAAGCAACAATATGCTTGTAATAGCTGGAAAGGACGCGCACCAGAACGAGCTGCTCAACTCAAAGCACTTTGAAGAGAAGGACCTATTCTTCCATGCAAATATTTTCGGGGCCCCTGTAACTATATTGAAGGACGGTGCAGATTCAAGCGTGGAAATAAGGCAGGAGGTTGCGCAGTTCGCAGCCTCTTATTCAAGCGCATGGAAGGAGGGCCTCCATGCGGTTGACGTGTATGCAATGAAAAGGAACCAGGTCAGCAAGTCAACAAGCAAGGGCTCATTGGGGACAGGGAGCTTCCTGCTTTCCGGGGAGAGGGACTGGTACAGGGCAGTGAGACTTGCGCTTGTGATGTACACTAAGGACGAGAGGCTGTTCTGCGTCCCCTATGTTGCTTTTGAGAAAACAAGAGAAAAGGCGGTTTCAAAATATGTGTTACTCGAGCAGGGAAAGGACAGGAAATCCGAAGCCGCAAGGAAGATAGCAAGAACACTTGGGTTCGATGACATAGATGCCATAATGCAGATGCTGCCGACAGGGGAGTTCAAGCTTGGCTAAGTACCCATTCTTAAGTAATAAATATCTGGAAAAAGGAAAGGAAGTCAGGGAAGAACATGGCAGTAAGCGTAAGACCTGTGTTGCAGCTAAGCTCTCAGGCCCAGGTTGAGCTCATAGAGTCGAAGGTGTCCCAGAGGAGCCCATTCAGAAGACTAAGGGCGACTCTCGAGAAGGAGCTCTTAAAAGAGCACCCCAGACTGCACGAATGGTTTGATGAGAACCTCGACGATTTCTGCGGTGGCAAGAGACCGATCCTTGTAGCAATGGTAAATGGCGAGGTAGCTGGCATACTGATAGGCAGGATAACCAGTGACACCGATTCAAAGATAAGCATGGTCTATGTTCTTGAAAAATACAAGAGGCACGGGGTAGCGACCAAACTGCTCGGGGCCTTCCAGGACCTCGCAATAGGAACGCTAAACAGGAACAAGATACACCTGAGCGTTTATGCAGACGATGAAGAGGCAATACGGTTCTTCAAAAGCCACGGCTACACCATAAGAGATGAGTGGTGCCATAAAACCGAATTCCCTGAAAGGCGCAGATACGTGCTTGCCAGGGATTGGACCACCCCTGAAAGGATGCTCCGCAACCTCTGGCTGGACCGCAGAAGGGAACCTACTCCACAGAGCCAAGATTCAGAGTAAAATACAACCTAACGAAGCATGAAGGAGGGGTATTCTTGTGGTGGCACTATACTGCCATCCCTTATCTCAATTATGCGGCCTATCAGGGTTCTTGCGTCTCTTAGGAAATCCCTCAGAAGTTCCGGGGAGCACTCTCTTACAAGCACGTACACCCTAAAGGGCACGTCAGTCGCAGTTGCAGGTTTTCCTGCAGGCATATCGATATCTGTCATTAGTATATGCACGCATGCATCCATCTTGTCTGTGTCAGGGTTTGACCTCCTTGTCTCCTGGTAAGCGAGAGCTACCCTGTAAAGCCCATCGCGCAGCGAAAGCAGTGTACTACCCTGGTTGTCGATAAAGTTCTCCTTAGCTTTCCTGAGCTGCGCCCTAATCTCTGCCCACTGGTGCGCTATTGATAAGGGCCCACAGGCAGGCCCTTCGGTTGATTTTGTAATCGCCATTAGATTAAAATAATTGAACAATGGTATTTAAGCCCTTTCATGAAACCCGTCTCCCGTCTAAAGTGCAGGGGCTATATAAGGAAAGATGGCTCAGATTTGTAAAAAACGAACCACCAAAACAGTACAAAAGCAATAATAATCGAATCTACAATAAATGATAGGTTGTTTAGGAACGGGGAACCAAAGAAACGCTAAACATAAAAGTTGGTGTCCACTCCCCCCATCTCCAACTTTCCTATAGTTTCCTTATCCTATACCTACCCGGCTCTATTACTGTTATGGCCTTTATAATTTTCTTGATGCTTACTTCGCTCAAGAATGATCTTAAGTTGGCGTTTATCTCTTTCGCTGTATAAGAAAACGGAAGCCTTAGGATATAGCACCATATGTTCTGATGTGTAGATAAACCGCAAGTGTTCCAAATCCAAGGTCTTTTGTTACTAATATCATCTTTCTTCTAGCAGCGTATTCCATTATTATTTCATCATGTGCAGAGCCCAGACCGATATCACCAGCATGTATTGCTTCGTGAGCGAAGGCTTTGAATGTCTCTATTGAAGAATAAGGCATATTTGCGTCAAGCAGGAATTTCATCTACTTACCGCTAGGCGTCCCACAAGCTCTTCTGAGACTATCCTAGTGGCGTACTTGAGCGCGGCCAGTATGTCTGCCTTCTTAATCCTATATTCTTTCTCTACCTCCTCGAAGGTCATGCCGCCAGCTAGAGATCCAAGCACCTCATCTACCGTGATCCTGGTGCCTTTTATTACAGGCTTTCCAAAGCGTATTTTCTTATCAAGCACGATTTCAGCCATATAATCATCCATATCTAGTGAAATGCACTCTAAAAGCCTTCATGCTCTTTTCGATGTTCTCAATGTCTCTTTTGCTCAGCAGTCTCTGCAGCTTCCTGAACGCCTTTAGGCCTTCGGCCTCCTTGGCCTTGAGCAGGGAAATGCTCTTCACATCTAAGCGTGTTTTTAGATTCATTTCTTCGCCTGTCTATCTTTGGAAGTTTAACTATATAAAACTACTCCATCTGTGTACCTGACTACGCCCTATTTGCCGGCTCTATAATCAGCGATCTCCTTGTCTATATCTGCCTGTGTCAGTTTGCCATACTTCTTGTTCCTTTCTTTCATAATTCTCCCTATCTTTGCCCACGTCTCCTTTAGCTCAGGCAGCTCAAGCCTTTTCATGATTATCGTGTCCTCCTCACCATACACTATGAGCCTGTCCTTAGGCTTTAGACGCATTCTTTTTCTTATATCTTGAGGAATGACAACTTGCCCTCTGGTACTAACAACAGTAACCTCTTCTTCCATAGAATCACTAGTAATATTATC
>JASHRG010000023.1 GCA_030037495.1 Microcaldota archaeon
TGCTGCGCCCTTGCATGACCCTGTGTCGGGGGATGTGCCCTTTGAGGGGTCACTGCTCTTGCCCTTGATGGAACCTTGGTTTCTGCTTCCTGACCGGAAAGCAGCCCGTCAACTATGCCTGATAATATTTTCCTGTCCGTTCTTGTCGAATCAAGAAGGACAACGTTTGCCCCTGCCTGAGACATCGCCTCTACCGCGTCGTCCTGGTCCTTGCAAACGACTGCCATGGCGCCGCCTATCTTGTTTGCCGATATCGAGACTGACTTCGCGTTTGCGCAAATTACCAGTATTAGGTCAAAACCTGAGCGCATATTCGCCTTTATGTCGCCCATTATCGCGCCGTCTGTCTCTGCGCCAGCCTCGCTAAGTATTGCTGTGTGCCCCTGTCCATTGATCGCATTGACAGCAGAAGCGGCTAGCGCCTCGTTGTCGCTTACAACATAGACCTTCATCGTAACCGTTCTCTGGTATAAATATCTATCTACCAATGCTTAATAATCTATATATTCATTAGGTAATGGCGAACAGGTGCATAAATGCGAGGAAAAGAGACCTTAGTTAGATGCGAAAGCTGTGGAAGGAACGTCCCTAGAAACAAAGGAGTCATGTTCGAGAAAGCCATAAGCTTCAACACAGGAATGCAGAACACGAATGACGTAAGGTTCTTCGAAAGGAGAAAGATCTGGTACTGCATAAGCTGCGCGAAGCACAGGGGCATTTTCGAGAAGAAGAAAAGGCAAGCCATAGAAAGAGCGAAGAAACTGTGAGTTCATGGTTTTGAACCCAGATGACCTTCTGATCTTCAAGACGAGGGAAGAGGAGAAGGAGCTGGAGACATCAAAGAAGCAGAAGAAGCAGCAGACGCAGGAGCCTGCGCCTGTTGAGGCGCAGAGGCCGCAGCAAAAGGCAAGAGAGCAGAAACAAAAGCCGCAGAAACAGAAGGAGCGCGTGCAGCAAAATGAGGAAAGCTACTACATAGCGCCGCAATCTGCTGTTGAGCCAACCAGCCCTGACTTTGCAACTGTTGCTATGGAAGTATCTGGAGAAGATGGCACAAGAGGGGAGCAGAAACAGCGCAGGAGGAAGATGGACTCTAGGGAAATAGCTTCTCATATGAACTGCGAGCTCCATCCGTGGAGAAAGGCATATGCAATATGCAACTACTGCAAAAGGGCGTTCTGCTACGAGGACATAATAGAATCAGGTGGCAAGTACTACTGCTTTGATGACATTGAAAGGGTGCCTGAAGCTGTCAGAAGGGCGCAGCTTGTCAAGTACAATAATCTTGGATATGTTGCTGCCCTGCTTTACGTGGCAGCTTTCGCTGTATTCATCTACTACTCTTTCCAGAGCATAGACTCTTTGCTTCTTACTGCAGCCAAGGTAGGGCCCGTGTTCTTCCTGAGCGACCTGACATCTAACCTATTAATTTTCATTGGTGAGATGGTATTCGCGTTCGGCGCCCTGATAAGCGGGTTCTTCATATTCATAAGCGCTGATGGCAGCTTCAGGATTAGTGCGCTGAGCAGCATACTTGGCGTTGCGCTTTTCAGCTACGAGTACGTGCTTCTTGGCAGGACATACCTTGCTATAATACCTGCAATACTCTTCCTTGCGTTCCTTGCTCTTTCATTCTCAAGGGTAGCGTATGAAACAATAACTGAGGAAGGTTTCATAGAGACTGGGCCGACAACAGGGATGGCAAGGTCAAGCTTCTAGCAGTGTCCTTGTCTGGTACCTTCCGCGTATTTCTATCTCACGCAGCCTTGCAAGAACACTGGGAGCGCCACTGAAGCTCCTTGAATACGATTTCACAAACGTTGCGTACTCGCTTTTGCTTAGCGACCTCTTCATGAGGAGGACATCAAGCGCCTTCTCTTCAACAGAATTTGTCATTTCGCTGAGCCCGAAGTCTATCACATAGACATGCTTTTTTGAAACCATTATGTTTGCAGGGGTATAATCGCCGTGTGCAATCCCTGCCTTGTGCAGGATGGCAAGCTGCCTTCCGGCTTCGGTGATTATGCTGCTGCCTGCATTGTCAACCATTGTGCTAAGTAGCCTGCCGCTAAGCTTGCTCATTGTTATAGTGTAACTGCCCACCATCAGTACTGTAGGCGTGTTTGCTCCGTTTGAAGATGCCTTTGCAAGGATTTTTGCCTCTGACTTGGTGCGCTGAGCTCTTATTCTGAGATCCAGGCTCTTCTCTCTGTATGCCTTTGCGGCCCTGTCTTTGATCACTACCCTGTTTCCAAGCGTCGCTGATTCATAGATTTTCGCTTCTGCGCCTTCTGATATTATCTTCATAAAATCAATAGTCTTCTTAGTTCGTCTTGATTGGCCCGTAGCTTACTGTAGGCATTATGTTTTCTGGAGGCATTGGCCTGGCTCTGGTCCAGTAAGCCTTTACAGTAATCGTGCCTCCTCCAGAGGTAAACGCGGACAGGCCAATCTGGGACGCACCTAAACTGTATAGGTTATCAGTCCATGCAATCTCAGGTGTGTAGTTGTCATACAGTATCTCATTGCCGGTTGCTGCCCAGAGCGCTCCGAGTATGCCAGAATGTATGGAAGGAGCTGAGGTCGCAGCGGCCTCAGAGGAATCGGCAACTATCTGCCACTTTAGACCTGATGAGTATACATAGTCAAAGCAGTAGCCAGATATGCACTGGTTTGCGCCGCTTCCGGTCTGCCCCAAGAAAACGACCCATGCTCCATAATTTGACGAGGGCACAGTTCCTGAGTATATATAGGATTCCGAGTAGTCTGGGTTTGGCACTGTGCCGTTGCTTTGTATAAACTCCTCATAAGAGCCGCCAGTGTTAGTGAGGTTTATTCCATTGTCTATAGTTACAGAGCCACCGCCACCTGAACTGAAGCCTGGGCAGAGGGTTGGCCCTTCAAAGCCACAGTACTGTGGAAATACGTTCGCTCCGCTGTCTTCGTTTGCGTTATAGCCGGATAGCTCGGGCGCTATCCCGTTGTTTATGCCATCGAAGTTGTTTTTGCTTGGCAGGTAGAAAAGGATGTTCCCGGATAGTGAGCTGTACGCGCTTATGCCGGATGGTATTTTAACGTAGATTATGGCATCGCTGCCTATCATTGTGGAATTTTCATGTGATGTTGAGTTTACTGTTTCAATCCAGTACGGTAGTGGATTTCCATTTAGGTCCACGAATGCTATGTTATGCATAAGGCTGCCGAGGTATGCGCTATTTCCAATCGCATTGAAGGTAAATTGTTGTACGAAATTGCTGCCTGTCGATTTGTTTTGGCTGTTGGTGAGTGTGAATGGCATGCAGTATGACTCCCCGTCTGGTGGGCAGCCTACATATACGGCAGTTATTGCGCCATCGCCCATTATCGTTATGGAAGTGTTCTCGGAAAGCGCGTTTGCTATTATGAAGTTGGCGGAATTGCCGCCGCTTATTACCCATGAATTAAACGTATATCCGCTTGTAGGCGGTACTGCGTTTAGCGTATACGTGCCTATTGCGCTTGCCAGGCTATCGTTGCTTAGCAGGCTATTGCCTAATAGCACATAGCCAGACGAGGTTGACGATTTAAATGTGACATTGTATGCAGGGAATACAAATGCGGCAAGGGAGAGGCCTGCAACACTGTTGCTTCCTGCAACTACTACGGTGTTAGACGCGCTTATAGAGTTGCAGATTATTGACTCGGCTTCGCCTACATTTATTTTTGTGCTAGAAACTGAACAAGCTGGAGGCAGGGTTGATGTGGTAAATGTGCCTCCTGACGATGTGAATTCAAGCACAGCAAAGCTTCCTGGTGCGGGAACGTTGAATGTAAACGTGTTATGGGTGACTGTGCCGCTGAATTTATACTCATAGCCGTTCTGGAGCAGCACGTTCGCGCCTATGCCTACCATTGCGTCATACATCGTGTTCCTTGTCGTGACGTGGCCTGTTGAAACGATGTTATTGCCGATTTGCGTCACATTTGAGCCTTTGGGTGAAACAACGCAATTTGAGCTGTATACATCCTGTGAAGTGTCACTTATCCAGTTGGACCCTGTTATCGATGATGACGTTGAGCATTGCCCGTCGCTGCCTGAGAAGCCCCAGAAGTATGACTTGTACCCGGCTGTAGGCCTGGTTATTGAGCCCCCAGTGTTCAGCACCCATGCGCCAATTGATATGGATTGATGTTGGTTGCCTCCAACGCCCGAATTCAC
>JASHRG010000024.1 GCA_030037495.1 Microcaldota archaeon
CGTTGTCTACAGACTTTATCAGATCAAAATCCCTGTCTTTTGCAAGTATGGTAAGATTCAATCTTTTCGCCTGTGCTGCGATTAATATGTCAGGGGTGTTGACTAATTTTCCCGCCTTCTTCAGCATCACCGTCAGCTCTGCGGCCTTAATTGAGTCTTCAAAGTAAAACGGCAAAGGCATGCAATGACTGAAAAAATTCAACAGCTTTAGCCTGTTGTTTTCGCTTGTACCTAGCAAGACCTCATATGCGGATATAGAACTGGTGTTTATTTCCTCGCTCTTCTCTATCAGATTTACCGCGTTAGGGTTATTCCCCTCCCACTCTATTATTGCAGAGGTGTCAAGGAGCATTTTCAAAAGCCCTCACCTTAAAGTTTTTCCTCATTTCCTTTATTCTTGCACGCATAGCGTTTGCTTCTTTATCGGTGAGAATGCCTCTTATCTTCTCTAACGCCTCCATCCTGGCTGTTCTGCTCTCATCCGCCATGCCATCCAATAACTCACTGAAGCTTTTGCTACCCTTTAGCTTTGCAAGCTTTTTGTACACCTGATCTTTTATCATTATCGTCTTCATGATATCTATAGTATGTATACAGCATACAGATTATTAAGCCTTACTATTGCAGAGGACAAAAAACTGCGGTCAAGCCTTATTTGAGGTCTGCTAGAAAACGCCAAGCGCTTTTTCGCTCCTTGTGACCGCTGTGCCGACAATCCTTGGTATTTCCAGCTCTTTGTCCAGCGAAGCATTGGGTGCGCTTGGATCGTATCTGTCAGGCACGCTAATCCTTCCTAGAATGTCGCTGAAAATGGCCCTTATGTCGATCCCAGGGGCCATTCTCCTCAATCTCCTCGCCTCAGATGCCAAAAAGCGTTCGTACTCTCTCAGCAGCCTTGTCTCTTCTTTATCAGCCCATCTGAGCATGCCAAACTTCCTGCTTGAGTTTTCGTTCATGGCTGTTGTCCTGTATGAATGGGTTTCTGTTGCCCTGCGCAGGAGCCTTTCTGTGGCAGAAGCCACTCTGCCTTTTATCTCGTCTGCTGATTTCGGCTCTCTTTTTATCTGGGCGCCCAAGGTGTACACAAGCGAGCTTCCTATTACTGCCTGCTGCACAAGCCCTGCGCCAATAACGGTCTCTGCAGGCATGTGGAACAGAAAAGCAGCTGTAGAATCTGCAGCAACAGATGCAATTGAGAATGCTGTAATGGCAAGTCCCGAAGCTCCGGCGCGCTCCCTAAAATCATGCAGCGCGTTTTGCACCGTTGCAATTGTGGTTTTCTTTTCCGCCGATACTCCCATGCAATCGCGTAATTGCCGTTTTTCTTAATCTTGATAAGGGTCGTCGAACCTTTTATATCTGTATGCAACACACACATGCCACTCTCTTTCTGTGCTGCCTACGATCTTTGTTACCTCTGCAAAGACTGTGTCAACGAGAACTCTCTCTTTTGTGGGCGGCCTAGGCGGAATGTCGCGTCTTAAAATTCTGTGCTTCCC
Source organism: Microcaldota archaeon (assembly GCA_030037495.1). GTDB lineage: Archaea > Micrarchaeota > Micrarchaeia > Micrarchaeales > Micrarchaeaceae > JAJZYD01. Next base: position 1,500 of record JASHRG010000024.1, read on the forward strand.
TATCGAACCTCCATCAAGCGATCCATCCATGCCTGGCAACTTCCAAGGGGTGAATGAGACCTGGTAATGCCCATTGCTACCATTAACTCACTAAAATGTGTGGGAATTTTCTGATATTTATGTGTTACTAATACCCATAAAAAGGCTCAGCTGTCAAGCCTTTCTATCCTGAGATACCTGACGTTCCTGAGAATCCCTGCCAGGCCAGGTATGTCTGTACAGATAAGATCAGCGCCAGCGTCCCTGAGTTGCTCGCTGCTACCGTCGCCAGTAAGCACGCCTATTGAAATGATGTTTGCAGCCTTCGCGGTCGCGACCTCTCCCTTTGTGTCTCCGACATGCGCCATCTGCGCTGTGGGCACGCCGCACCTTTCAGATATCTTGAGAAGGCCGTCAGGGTCGGGCTTCTCCCTTGCGTCTTCCCTGTTAAGGTTTACCTCAAAAATATCCATTGGTATTCTAGGGAAAGCCCTTTGATCCCTTGTTACGCCAGGCGCGCCTGAGAAAGCTGCCAGCCTGTACCCCAGTTTCTTTATTTCAGATATTCCTTCGGCTGCCCCTCTTATGGCCCTTACAAACTGCCACCTCGAGTCAGAATTGTAGAGCGCCCAGTACACGCCTGACATCTTTGAAAGCAGCGCCTCATCAGGCTTGGCAACATGCAGGTCTACCAAAGCGTCAAGTTCATCAAAGGGATTAGGCTTTGCCATCAGTTCCTTTACCTTTGTTCCAGCCCTCTGCATTGCAAGAAGCGCGCTGAACGCCCTGTCATCTATGTACCTTCTTGAGGCAACAAGCTTCCTTACGTCTGACTCGTCAAACTCTACCGCAAGGCCTGCCGCATCTGCGCCTGCCTTAAGGCACCTGTAGACAACAGCCTTTGAGTCCCTTATTACCCCTCCAACATCAAACGATATCAAAGTAACCTGCTCCAGCCTCTGCCTCAGTTCAGGGCTTATTCTTGATATTGGCGCTTTTGCGCTAATTGTACTAGACATGTGAACCAAGCTCTGCGAAGAACTGCCACTCGTTGTAAGTGCTTACGCCTGACTCATTTAGGAACCCCTTGCTCGGGAAGCTCATCACCATCATCTCCTTCAGCTCATTCGGGGTAAGCGCCCTCAGCTCAGACGCCACTCCTGAGTACTCCCAGGTGCCTTCAGGATACCTTATCAATTTGTCCTGCGGCGCCTGCGTATCATCGTGGGTGAGCAAGCCTGACGCCTTTAGCCTGAGGATTGATGCAAGCTCCCCCACAAGCGTGTGCTCATCTGTTTGAAGACCCCTCCTTATCCTGTCAAGCTCGGTAATGACAGGCACGGCAAAGTGCGTTATGTCGAATTCCGTTGAGTCGTTTGCTTTCTTGTTGAGCTCCTCAAAGAACTCCCTTGCAGCAGCTTCATCCGGGGCCTCGACTCTGCTGCCCCTTCCAACCTTCAGTGCTCCTGAATAGTTCTCAGCGAACCTTGCGCCAGCGCCTGGCCTGAATTGCTCTGCGCCGTTGAACGTGAGCCTTTCAAGCGCAGATGCCCCTGGCCTGAATTCGCTCTTCTGCATGAATAGCGGATTGCCGTTTGCAACGCTAACAAATGTCAGTGAAGCAGAGTCCAGCCTTTCAAGCCTGTTTAATGAGAATTTCCTTCCTGAGCCGCCTTGTAGCGTCTCTTCAATTACGCTCATTCCGAATGAGCCCCCTGTTTTCTTTGACATGGTCACTGACAATTCCCCACCGGGCAGCACCTCGCCCCTATAAGCGCACGGGTCTGATGGGGCGAACAGCCTTGCATTTCCAGGCTGCGCCTGGTCCAGCCTTAAACTTGTAGAATCTCTCAGGTATGCGATTGCAGAAGCAAGAACTCCAATTTGTGGGTATGCCGATGCGATTTCGCCGGAAAAGACGCTCTCTGCTGCCCTTGATATAGGCACAGGCCTTGCCCAGCCCAGGTCTTGAAGCCTCTCGCTTGTCTCTACAATTGCCACGCTGTGGAATACAGGCGATTTCGCCGGGGAAAAATGCACACCGATAATGTCTTCTGTGAGCCTTGCCTTTGATGGGTCAGCCCTCATTGACTTCATTGCCCGGTAAGCTGCATCCGATATCTGGCCAAACCCAGCGTAATTCGGCAGCTCCATTGATGGAAGCATTGGAACTGCACCCCTTGCAGCGGGTATCAACACATTTTTTAGCACGATTGTTGATTCGTCCGGATTTACGATGGCGAAATATGCTCTGCTTGGCATTGTTATCCAGTGCCATAGACTCCTTCTTGTTGTTCTTGTGCCATCTGAAAGCTGGAATTGCACATTCCTGTCGAATTCCCTTAGCACAAACTCAGAGTCTGGCATGGGCCCAGCAAGTGTCCTTGGGGCAGTGCCTGGCACTGCGTCTGCAGGGGCCAGCGCATGGTTTCCTCCATGGGTAGGCCTGAACAGGTCTGCAAGCGTGGTAAGCGATATCCTGTAGCTTTGTATTGGCAGGTATTCCCTGCTGCCTCCTGCTCCAGCACCCTCATCACGAAGCAGCGGCCTTCCCTGTGTTGTGAGCGTATCGTTCCTAAGGGAAGCGACAACGCTCTTTACCATTGCCTCTGTGCCGTCTCTTGGGTCAAGAACAATTAGTTTGTCATAGTTTCCTGCTGGTATGAGATTGAATGGAAGGCTCCCGCGCTTTGCAACCTCAAGGGCATCTGCCCCATACCTGTTTGACGGGCTATCGCGCTTTTCCTCCCTGCTTGCCATCCTGCCTTCAAAGAACGCGGCACGATCCTGCTCTGGGATCTTGTGCACATCAAGATACACGACTACAGTAGTGGCTCCGGCTTCATCTGCAATTGCCCGTGCCATTGCATGGTAGATGCCCTTTGACCATGTTGCAGAAACAACCACTGATTTTCCAGAGCTAAGCATCTCCTTTATTTCTACTAGCATACCTGCGTAGGTCTGTGCCATCCTCTTGTCTTCTATGCGCTGCTCAAACCTTTTCCCAACCTCATCAGGGCGCTCCCTGCCCCTTACCTGATCAACGTCAACGAACACTGCCCCGATCTCCTTTGCAAGCGCTTCTCCTGTCGTGGACTTGCCGGAAAGGATTGCTCCGGTTACTATATACAGGGTTGGGCTGCTGCTGGTTGTTCCAGAAACCGCGTGTAGCGCGGCCGCCTTATTGATTGACATAAACTCAATTTCTATTGAAGTTTTCCTGATATTTAAACACTGTTATTAACGGGCCGGCAGATTGTATTTGCGCCCCTTGTAATACATCCTCCCTGTGTGAGTATCCATGTTCATGTCAATTGCGCCCTGGGCGATCTTTGCAAGCTCCATCAGGCGCGCTATGACTTCCCTGGTGCTTTCATAGTCTTCCATCGGGGCGTCCTTCTTGGTTTGCACTATGACGCCAAAGCCGCCGCTAGGCCTTGGTGCAAAATGCCAGCCAACCCGCGGGTCATCGGCAATGCCCCGTTCCCTTGTCTCTATCCTCAGTATAAGCTTTACCTGCAGCATCTTTATTGAGCCAACCACCATATCGCTCCTGAGAAGTGCGTGAAAAGTCCCCTCAGCAAAGCTTGTGACCCTGTAGGACCAGCGCCCGTCCAGCACCCTGCCCCTCCTGACATCAGCAGCAGCGTGCTCAGGCTGCACCCTCATGCTTCCAAGCCCGCTTTGGTCCCTGTAGCTGCTCATCGAATTACAGAAAATTAGCGTTTTTTCTGATATTTAAATAGTGTTTTTCTGAGCAGAATGTTAGCAAAACATTACGCTTTTGCAATGAAGCTCAGAGTCTGAGGCGTCTTCTAAGCTCTTCCAGGTTGGCATATGCCGTTTTGCTGCCGTCCTCCTCGATAACCGTTATGGATGTCCTTTCGCCGCTGTTACTGGGCATTTCTGGCTGTGGCCTGTACCCCCTTCCAACTATGGCGTGCACCATCCCCCGAAATTCAGCGTGGCCTTCAAGGTCCGATATAGGCGACCTGTACATCACAACTGGCTGGGGAGGTCTTGATGCCGGGTCCGGCGTTCTGTGTGCGCTGACTATTTTGCCGTTCATGGGTTCACCCATACAGTTATAAATTCTGAGATATATAAAGACTCATTTTCGCTAAAAATTGTTTGCTGGTTGTTGCGTTTTTGATTTCGTCATTATCGTCTGGCTGGGCGCGCCCGCCGCACTCGATCCCACAAAAGGATATAAAGCTCTTTCTTGAGCTAGCCTAGCGAATCAATGATCAGCATTGACATGCTCCAGGCTGACCTGTCCTCGGTTCCGATACTCATAGCTGTAGCAGCAATAATAATCATAGGGTACATTGCAAGGGCAATCTTCAGAAGGACAAAGATACCTGAGGCCCTTATATTGATAGCGCTGGGCGTGGTGCTTGGCCAGTTCCTCACAGGAAGCATAATAGGCACTCTCAGGTCCCTCGCGGCAATATTCGGCGACATTGCGCTTGTTGTGATAATGTACAGCGGTGGCAGGGCGATGGTGCTCAACAGGTCAATAGTTACGGACAGGAGGGGCATGGGCCTTGGCTTCCTTGATGCCCTTGTGCCAATGGTCGCCATATCTCTGCTCATGTGGCTTGCATTTGGTTGGCCTCTAGTCTACGGCGCGCTGCTTGGCGCCATACTCGGCGAGACCTCCACAGTGATAGTGGTGCCGCTGCTCAAGAAGATAGAGATTGACCCTGAGATGTACGGCACGCTTCTTCTTGAAACCACGCTGAACTCTGTGTTTGCAATAATGTTCTTCACCCTGCTGCTTTCCTATGCCAATGGCCAGGGGCTTACTGCTGGCGCTTTCACGGCATATGCGCTTGATTACATAAGCATATCAATACTCATGGGCCTGCTTGGCGGTATTGTCTGGCTGGTCGTGCAGAACTACATAAAGGGGGCAAGGGAGTACCTGGCAACGCTGGCCATGGCCATACTATTGTATGGCATAGTCGAACAGCTCAACGGCGCAGCCGCGATATCCGTTCTGATATTCGCTTTGATACTTGGCAACTACAAGCCGATAGCAAAGTTCCTGGGATTGAGCATGGACGCAAAGAGGAAGGAGATACGCGAAAGGAACGTTGTAGAGCGGGTTATAGAGTTCCTGATAATAACGTTCTTCTTCGTGTTCATAGGCATAATCGCGTACATATCCCTGCTCTACCTGGTCTACGCCGCAATTGTTACTGTGGTACTCTGCGCGATAAGGTATCTGGAGATGGAATACGTGCTTGGGGACAACAAGACGTATAGGAACCTGGGCTTTGCGCTGATGCAGAGGGGCACAGTTGTTGCGGTGCTGGCCGCGATACTCTTCTCGCTTGGCGGAGGCTACTTCGACCAGATATTCTACATATGCTTCATGGTGATAATAACGACAAACATAATAGGGAGCATATTGATAAGCAGGACCGAGCTTAGCATCAAGCAGCAGTAGATGTTAAAAGGCTTGCCTTGCAATCACTACATGGGATACAATGGCAAAGGGAAAAGGAGAGATGGCACAGGGTGCGCAGCCAGCGAGGAAGAGGGGGCATGCGCTCAGGAACACCGGCATATTGATAATATTTGTGATAATAATCGGCGGGGCCTACTTCTATTATGAGTACCTTAGCGGCGGAATACTCAGCCTTGCTACCGCAATAGCCTCGAACCCTAACGCCGCAACGTCAATAATACTGAACAAGATAAACTCAAATCCTGAATTCACGTTGAGCTATGTCGGCTCTGCAACCATGAACATCACTACTCCGCAGGGAGACCCTGTAGTCACGCTCCCCTTCAATATAAGCTACGAAAAACACCAGAGCGACACCAGGACAACGGTGTCCTTCTCGGACTTCCCGGTGATAGGTAACTTCAGCAGCATAGTTATCTCCGAGGACAATGGTTCCACCGTGTATGTGTGCTACCGCGGGCTGAGCTCTGGCTACACCTGCGCTGTGGGAAGCGGCACTGCCCAGCAGATAGAAAGAAACCTGTCAAACCAGTTTGGCCTCTCAAACTTCGGGAGTGCAAGTGTGCACTCGGTTTCTCCGAGTTACTACGATGGATTGCCGTGCTTCCTGATAAGCGGGAATGGCAACCTGAACGGGGAAAGCATACTCTATACAGGAAGCCAGAACGCGGCTCTGTCCTTCACGGGCTGCTTCTCGTCCAATTATTATGTTCCATTGAACATAACCGCACTGATAACCCCGGCTGGCGGCAGCCCTGTCACGATAGTTGCCCATGTAGTTGGCATATCGCCGACTTCATCTTCTAACATAACGACTCTGCCTGGACCTCTCATTAATTCCAGCACGTGATTGATGTTGGCCATGGAGCTAATGGACATAGTAGACATAAACGACAACGTTGTAGGAAGGGCCATCAGGGAAGAAGCAAACAAAAAAGGGCTGCTCCACAGAATAGTCCATGTCCTTGTTTTCAATGATAAGGGAGACCTTGCCCTGCAGCTCAGGTCCAAAAACGTCTCTTATCTTAATGGATACTGGACCACTTCTGCGTCAGGTCACGTGAGCAGCGGGGAAACCTATGAAGAAGCCGCTATCAGGGAATACAAAGAGGAACTGGGCGCTGCTGGAAAGCTCGAATTTTTTAGCAAGGACCTCTATGAAGCAGGAAACCTACACAAATTCCTGGGAGTCTTCAAAACTGTCAATAATGGGCCGTTCGGCCCAGGAGACGGGTCTGTTGAAAGGGTAGAGTTCTTCACGGTCAGACAGATGCAGAAAATGGTGGAGAGAAGAGATAAGATGCATCCCGAACTGCTCTTCCTGCTAGAGAAACACTATGGGATAAGGACATAACTTCAGTGTATCCAGATTCCCAACGACGCGGCCTTTGCGCTCACCCGGCTTGCATCAGTGTTTCTTCCCGCTTTTGTGTAGTAGAGCATTGAGTGCGTCAAAATGGTGACCCTATCCCCAGCGCTCTTGTGTGCCGCTGCTGCCTCAAGTAGTCCTGCCAGTTGCCCACAAAGCGTCTCTGCGGCTTTGGCTTCACCAAGCAGCGCAAGGTTCCCTATGGCACGCGAGAAATGCGCCATTCCCAATATTGCATCTCCATTTCCGAAGGCTGAGCTCCCAAGCCTTATTTCGTCAGATACGTTTTTCTCCACCTTTGCGGCCACGCCATCAATATCTGCTTCGGATAGCTGGGCGCTGAACGCGTACTTCCCTGCGAGGAAAGCCATCAGGCCATTCATATCCGTTCTATTCTGAGCACTCCACGAGAGTATTTCTTGGAACAGCGCATGGTCTCCCGCCTGCTTGTTTACGGCGCATCTTTTCTCCTTGTGCCCTGACCAATAAGCTCTTTCACGCTCGCGCGCCTTCCTTGCCATTTTTTCATCGCCAGCCAGTTCATAGCACACCGCTGCATGGTGCGCCATGACGGCTGCCCTTGCAAGTTTGTCGTTCTTCAGGTGCCTTGCCTCGATCGCCCTGTCGCACCTGGCAGCTTCCCTGAAAAGCTTCCTTGCTTCCTGAACCTTCCCGAGCTTGTGAAGGTCCACCGCAAGGCTCTCAACAAATATGGAAAGCGAATCATGGACTGGCTCGTGCCTCCTTAGCAGGTAGTCTACCTCGCTCCTTGTTGCATCAGCGTCTTTTCTGATTTGCGCTCTCGTCCTCGTGTCAAAAGTAGTGGATATGAGGGAATTTGCGTCATATGATCCTAGGTTTCTCCCTGGCCATGACATGACGTGCGTAGACGGAGCCATGCAAAAAATAAGGTCTGTCAGTTATTTATATGCTTACCTTGGTCCTGTGGGCGTAAACATCCTCCTCCTTGATCTGAAGCCTCCCCGGCCGAACTGCTTTCTATCCTTCTCGTGCGAGGCCATGAATCCGGTTCCTCGCCTCTCCTGCCCCCTATAACTGCCCCTTCTCATGTACTTTCCGAAGTCTACCTTCCTGAATTGCTCTGAGTCAACATGTATCCTTTCCATTTTGACCCCTGAATATGCCTCTATGTCCCTTATCAGGTTGTCTTCTCCTGCGCTGAAGATAGTGAACGCTTTTCCGTCCTTGCCCATCCTTGCTGATCTGCCAACCCTGTGCACGTATACCGTAGGATCATCCGGAGCATCAAAGTTTATCACATCGTTGACATCAGGAATGTCAAGGCCCCTGGCTGCAACGTTTGTTGCGATGAGTATGCCGCGCCTCTCTCCCCTGAAGTTCCTCATTGCATACTCTCTCCTTGCCTGGGTCATGCCACCATGGAGCAGTATGGGGTTCATGTGCTGGTCTTTTAGTATCTCATAAAGCAGGCTGGCCGTTGCCTGTGTCCTAGCGAATATTATTGACCTGCCGGATTTCTCCTGCCTCATGAAAGCAAGGAGCGTTGCGAACTTCTTGAATCTGTCGACAACAATGTAATTGTGCTTTATTGTAGTGACGACTATCTGCTCCTCACCGCCAACGCTTATGTGCGCAGGGTCCTTCATGTACCTGTCTGCGATCATTAGTATCTCTGGCCTTGTGGTGGCTGAGAAAAGCAGGGTTTGCCTGTGCTCTGGCAGCCTTCTCATTATTAATCCTATGTCTTCAATGAAACCCATGTCAAGCATAAGATCGGCTTCATCAAGCACAAGGAATCTTATGCTGTCGAAGTTGATGTTTCCCCTCTCCATCAGGTCTATTATCCTGCCTGGCGTCCCGACAACTATGTCTACGCCATGCCTAAGGCTCTCTATCTGCGGCCTTAGGGAAACCCCTCCATATACGGTCGTGGTCGTTATCCTGGAGCTTCGGCCCAGCTTCTTTGCAACGCCATCTATCTGCAGCGCGAGCTCCCTTGTCGGCAGTATCACAAGTGCCTGCGGCCTTCTGTTCGGCACCATTACCTGCATTATAGGTAGCAAAAACGCTGCGGTCTTCCCTGTGCCGGTCTTTGCCCTGACAAAGACATCCCTGCCCTTCATTATCTTTGGTATTGTCATTGCCTGGACTTCTGTTGGTGATGTCCAGCTCATCTCCGAAAGGGCGGCAAGAAGATTGCTGTTTAGGCCTAGGCTTTCAAAACTCTCCATGCTTACACTTTGCTTTAAACAATTAGCAGTCCTTTGATCGTGAAACCTTTAGGAATTGCAATAAACTATTCACTTTACTCATATTAATAACTTTCTTTTACTTATGAAACCTTATGCCAGTGATTATTGTCCAAAGCAGCACAGGAGCCACGATCAGCCTTTCAAGCCCCCCGAACCCGAATCCTGGCCCTGATTTAGGAAGACCTGTGAGCACAAAGACTGCAATCAGGAACAGCGCCACGGTTATCGCGCCAGAAATCATTGAATAATATGAATAGCGCTTTCTGCCCTTTGCTCCGTGCTCGTTGACGCCAAACGCTATGAGCGAAAGACCTCCGAAAAAGAAGGCTGTTGCGGCAAATGCGCTGTGTAAACCAAGGTCTACGTTCTCAGGGACAAGCCCCACTCCCATCGCGCCTAGCGCGGATATGGCAAGAAGCGCAATGGCAATTGTAAGTGTCCTTGACTTTGTGAAGGCCAGCCTCAGCATGACCACTCCTGTTATGAGAAGAATACCAAAAAGGACCAGCGATGCTGAGAAGACATATGGGAGCGTAGATGTGGACGTGTTGCCAAGGTCGCTGATAGGGTTTGTCAATATGCTGTAGCAATAGCTTGCGCATGGATAGGCCAACTGCACCGCTATCATTGCAACAATAAACTGGATTGTGGCGAACACGAAAATATACGCACCACAGTGCTCAATCTTCATGGTAGACAATGGGAGGAAAAGATAAAAAGGCTCTCATTCTTAAGCAGATTGTGGGTGGGGTGTGACGGTGAACTCCTGGTCGGTTGCGTCTTCATTGTCTATGGTAACGCTTCTCTGGAACTTTATCACTCCCTGAAGAACAGAAGCGGTTCGCTTTCTCTCCAAGCCTATTCCGGTAAGCTCCCTTGTTGCATCGCTGCGCTCTTTTTGGCTCTTTGCCTTTGCCTCGGCCCTTCTGGCAAAAGTTTCCGCAATAGTAAACTTTCTCAGTGCTAGCCTAAGCTGCTTCACGCCGTGCACAAAGCCGTACTCACCAGGGTACTCGCCCTCCTCTGCTCTCAGATACCTAAGCGCCGCGGCGTATGCTGCCGTGCCTTGGGCTGATGCCGCTTTTGCGCTCTTAAGAAATTCTGGCCCGTTCAAAGCATTTCTAGGTTGCGCCATGCGACCAGCATATCACTTTGATTTCTTCTTCGGTGCAGCGGGCAGTGCCTTGCTTGTAGACTTGACCTTGAACACAAGGGTTGCCCCGTTGTACTTCTTTACGAATTCGTTTATGTGATCCCTGTAGAATGCAAGCGCATCGGTATTTCCCTTCGAAATCTCCCTCTTGTAAACCTGGCAGAGCGCGCAGTTGTGCGGCCTTCTTTCCTCTCCAGTATCCTTGTTGTAGACCTTTAGTATTATCTTGTTGTTTGCCTGTTGTGGAATTGCCATTTTATTCACTTTAGCTAGCTGTAGACCCCGCTCCTGTTGCCTGAATCAACCAGTCAGAAAGCATTCCTACCATGGTAAATGCGTCGCCTTTGATTGACTCTAGGTTTCCTGCGCTGCCTCCCGCGGAAGCAACCTGCGCCGTAAAACTCTTGAGGTAATTTGTAAGGTGGCCCCCGGCTTCGAGTGCAGCTTCCCTTGCTTTGCCCCTGGCTTCAAGGTCGGTCATGTTTGTCACGTGAACCCCGTATTCCCTTGCAGCTTCTGCCAGCGGCCTCCATATCTCATCGAACTCTTTCTCGATTCCTGTTGCCTCACCGAAGTCCAGTCTTCCGCTTAGCTCGCTACGCTTGCTCCTGTAAAGAAGCATTAACGTTTTATACGCAGCCCTGCTGCCATTCTTCTCATCCCCGAGAATCGCGTTTACTACGAATGTTCCCGCTTCGTCCAAGCCCCTGATCTGCAATGATGCCGAGCTGCGCGAAGTGCTTACTGCTGACTCAGCGGAGGCTCCCATCTGGAAACCTGCACCTCCTCTAATAGCCCAAGCCATAGGATTCACTATATCTCTTATGGTTTGGGTAATATTTAAAGAAGCCTTTTTTGCGCAAAATAGGAGTAAATCTTTAAACTTTTGTAATGTTGCTACGTCGGTGGCTGACTTACTCAATCATATCCTCTATTACCTTTGACATTATGTGGCCTATCGCTATATGGCATTCCTGTATTATCGGAGTCCTGTCGCTCTCAACCCTTATCACGTGCTTTGCCACGTCTGCCATCTTGCCCCCCTTCTTACCGGTCATTGCTATGGTCTCGCAACCCAGCGACTTTGCCTTTTCGAGCGCAAGCAGCACGTTAGGAGAATTTCCGCTTGTCGATATCCCAATAACGACATCACCTGGCCTCGCTATCGCCTCTACCTGCCTAACAAAAACTTTCTCATAGCCGTAATCATTCGCTATTGCTGTCATTATGGAAGTATTCGTGTGCAGCGCAATTGCAAAGAGCGGCCTTCTCTCCTTCTCAAACCTTCCCATGAATTCTGCAGCTATGTGCTGCGCGTCTGCTGCGCTGCCTCCATTCCCCATAAGTATCAGCTTTCCTCCCTTGAGCATCAGCTTTCCGACAGAAACCGATAATTCGTATATTTGCTCCTCGCTGATCGCCCTTCTTGCTATGGCGCCGGTTTCCAAGTAATCCCTTATCTCCTTCTTGTCCATGAGATCATTACCTTAGGCTTTTTCTGGTCAGTTATTTATATCCTGTGTGCTAAAAGCGCCATGCGCCAGAAAATCCGGACATACAATACACATAAATATTATGTCGCAGAATGAATAAACTTATAAACAATACTTGGAATTTAAAATGAAGGAAATAAATGGTAAAACCGTTGTTGTAACAGGGGGCGCCGGATTCATAGGGAGCAATCTTGTGGCGCGCCTTGTGAAGGACAACAGAGTTTATGTGATTGACAACATGCACACAGGTTCGGAAGAGAACCTTGCTGAGTTCAAGAAGCTGCAAAACCTGAAGCTTATAAAGATGGACGTGGAGGACATAAACCAGCTGGCGGTCGATGCCGATTACGTTTTCCATCTCGCATTTCCATCTGCATCGCCGATGTACAGGGAGGACCCGAAGCGCGTCGGCCACGCCATACTTGGAACTATAAACGTCCTTGAATACGCAAAGAGGACTGGAGCTCATGTTGTCTACGCATCAACATCATCAATTTATAATGGAATGAAGCCGCCTCACACAGAGGGCATGATGCCTCTTGTTACTGATTACTATACAGAAGCGAGAATCGCTGTTGAGCGATTGTTTGAGCTTTATAACCTGCTTCACGGTGTGAACTCTGTCGGGCTGAGGTTCTTCTCTGTTTATGGACCGAGGGAGAAGGCGAAGGGCAAGTACGCCAACCTGGTTACCCAGTTCCTCTGGGGAATGAAGGAGAATAAGCGCCCTGTTATATACGGAGATGGCGAGCAGAGAAGGGATTTTGTTTATGTTGAAGACGTGGTCGACGCCATGATACAGGCTTCTGGCACAAAGGGCTGCGAGGTATTCAACGTTGGCACTGGTAGGAACTACAGCTTAAATGAGCTTGTTGAGAAGCTGAATGCAAGGCTCGGGAAAAACATAAAGGCGGAGTACATTAAAATGCCGGTCAGCAACTATGTGATGGAGACACTGGCAGACACGAAAAAGGCTGAGACAAAGCACGGATTCAAGACCAGGTACTCGCTTGATGATGGGATAAAGAAGATAGCCGAATATTACTGATCAGAATTTCTGCCTGCCTACAAAGACTATCCTGCTTCCTTCATAATCTATTGAGAATTTCTGCTGGTGCAGGCCTCTCTGCGCCATTATTCCTCTTAGTTTATCGTGCGTTGCTGGAGGAGCCACTAGCAGCATGAATCCTCCGCCTCCAGCCCCTATCAGCTTACCTCCTATTGCTCCGTTCTTCCTTGCAAGCTCATACGTCTGGTCTATTTCACTGTATGAGATCTGCTTGTCAAGCGACTTCTTCATCTCCCAGTTCAGGTGCATCAACCTGCCGACCTCTGCCATGTCGCCCTTTGTCAGGGCCCTGTCTGTATCATAGGCGAGGTCGCGCATCCTCTTATAGGTTTCTAAATTATCACCTATGCTGCTGGAATGCGGCTTTAGTATCTGCGCTGCAGACCTCTGCTTTCCTGTATAAAGCAGCATCATGTGCTCTTCGAAGGACTTCCTGTGCTCGCCCTTCATTACTATGGGCTTGATGTGCACGCTGTCGTCTTTGTTAAACTCCATCAGGTTTATTCCGCCTCTTGCTGCTGCATACTGGTCCTGCAGACCGCCTGGCTCATTCAGTATCCATCGTTCTATCTTAACCGCCTCTTCGGCAAGCTCGTTCTGTGACACGTTCTCCCCTTTCCACGCGTGGAGCGCATGAAGCAATGCAACAAGAAACGTACTGCTTGAGCCCAGCCCTGTGCCATGCGAAGGTATGTCGGAGTGGCTCAGTATCTCTATGCCACCATCAATGCCAAGCAGCCTTAGCGCCTCCTTCACTGTCGGGTGCTGTATGTCGTCCACTTTCTTGGCTATCTCGGTCTTTGAATAGCTCACCCTTATGGTGTCTGGGAAAAAGTTCTGGCTGACGAATATTGTTACGTATTTTGTTATGGCGAAGTTGACGCTGGCTCCAGGTCCATGAAGTCTGTAGAATGAGGGAAGGTCTGTCATGCCCCCGGCTGCGGTGGCCCTAAGCGGGGCTTGGGTTATTATTGTCCTGTCTCTGGCCATCAAACTCAGTTTTTGTATGTCTTTCAAAATATTTATAAGTTCTCTACAGAAGCAGCACGAGCACCGGGCAGGCTTGCTGCCCTGGCGCGTTCCTTGTTTTCTCACCCAAGGGATTGGTAAAAGCATCTTTAATTTTCCAGATATTTAATGCTGAGCCAAAAACGATAGTTTTATAGCTGTTTCCCTGACAATATATAAGCATTCAGTACAACTGGCTAAGGCAGTGTCTGTGCTGCCTATTTTGCTGGTGAGCTATTTGGTTGCCCCTCGTGAACTGATCCCACAGCATAAGCTACTCAGCGAGAGCGATGCAAAGAAAATAGCAAAAGAGTATGGAATACCGTTTGAGAAGTTTCCAAAGATACTTGAGAGGGATCCACAAGCGCAGAAGCTGGGTGCGAAATCAGGCCAATTGATAGAGATAAGCAGAGAGGATCCAACAGGCAAGTACAAGCACTACAGATATGTGGTAATGGGCTAGTGCAGCACTGCCCGAGATGATGCAATGAGCGAAACTCATGAGATTCTGGAGGCGTATCTTAGCACTACATCAATAGTGCAGCAGCAAATAGAGAGCTACAACAGGTTCATAAGGATAGGCCTTCAGAGGGTTGTTGACGCGCAGAGCCTTGTTGAGCCAGATGTATCTGGATTTGCGATCAAGTTCGGGAATGTGAGGCTCGAGCAGCCAGTGATAATAGAAGCGGACAGCTCTACAAGGAGGGTGATGCCAAACGAGGCACTTGCAAGGAATCTCACCTATTCCGCACCAATATACATCACATACACTCCTGTTGTGTCAGGGATAGAGAAGACAGACGCGGCTGGCGAAGCCTTCATAGGCGAGATACCTGTGATGGTGAGAAGCGATGTCTGCTACACAAGAAACATGACAAGGGAGCAGCTGATAAACGAGGGGGAAGACTCGGATGACCCTGGAGGCTATTTCATAATAAAAGGCACTGAAAGGGTTCTTGTTGGCATAGAGGACCTTGCACCAAACAGGATAATCTGCACAAAGGAGAAGAACAAGTCCGTTACTGCAAAGGTCTTCTCCACAACAGTCAACTTCAGGGCTAGATGCAGCGTTGCAAGGGATGAGTACGGAATTTTCAAGGTTGTGTTCCCGACAATAACAAAGGGAATGGACCTGATCCTCATACTCAGGGCGCTTGGACTGCAGATAAAGGACATGCAGGACAGCGTATCAAACAACGAGATAAGGAACGACATACTGCTCAACATAGACCTGAGCAAGGCAAAGACGCTCGGCCCGACAGAGGCAATAATGGAGATAGGGCACATGTCTGCACCAAACCAGGCAAAGACGTATCAGGAAAAGAGGGCTGAGATGCAGCTTGACACTTACATACTGCCGCACCTTGGCACAAAACCTGAAAACAGGAAGGAGAAGGGATACTTCCTGCTAAGGATGGCTGAGCGGGCCTCGCTTGTTGCATACGGCCATGTTAAGCAGGATGACAAGGACCACTACGCAAATAAAAGGATAAAGCTTGCAGGAGACCTGATGGAGGAACTCTTCAACAATGCCTTCAAGTTCCTGGTAAGGGACATAAAGTACCACATTGAAAGGACAGCTGCACGAGGAAGGAAGCTTAGCGTAAGGGGCAACATAAACGCAGACACGCTCACCGAGAAGATCCTATACTCGATGGGAACAGGATCCTGGCCTGCTGGCCAAACAGGAGTGTCGCAGGTGCTTGACAGGACAAACTTCACTAGCTCGCTTGCGCATCTAAGAAGAATAAAATCGCCGCTTGCAAAGAAGCACCCGCACTTCAAGGCCAGGGACGTGCACGGAACCCATGTGGGAAAGCTATGCCCTAGCGAGACTCCTGAGGGAACCGAGGTCGGGCTTACAAGGTACTTGGCCATCATGTCTAAGGTGACTGTTGGGGCAGACCCTTCGGCGCTTGAATCAAAGTTAAAGGAGCTGAAGCTGCTCCAAAAAGAGAAAAATGAGTGATGTTTTGGCAAAAGAGAAGAGAACATACCAGGTGTACATAGACGGAAGGGCAATGGGAGTGGTCAAGGACGGCAGGGCGTTCGTTGAAGAGATAAGGAAGAACAGGAGGCTCGGCCTGCTTTCTGGAGAAATAAACGTTGCGCTGATAAGGAGGCTTAGCGAAATCCACATAAACGCAGACAGGGGAAGGGCAAGGAAGCCATACATAATAGTTGAAAAGGGAGCAAGCAGGTTCACGCCAGAGCTCAGGGAGAAGCTGCAGAGCAAGGAGATAGACTTCAACTACCTGATAAGAAGAGGAGTACTTGAATACCTTGATGCTGAAGAGGAGGAAAACTCCATGGTTGCGCTAAACGAGAAGATGATTGGCGAGGGCACGACCCATCTTGAAATAGACCCTACGATATTCTATGGACTGACTTTCAGCAGCAGCGTGTTCCAGGAGTTCAATACTGTTGGAAGGCACCCCATATCAGGGAACTTTATGAAGCAGGGGCAGGGGCTCTACGCACTGAACTGGAACAACAGGTACGATGCAAGGTCGTATCTGCTTTTCTATCCACAGGTGCCAATGGTTAACAGCACAACATACAGGACACTGAACATGCAGAGGCACCCGAGCGGCCAGAACTTCGTTGTCGCGCTTTCCACGTATTTCGGATACAATATGTCTGACGCGCTTGTTATAAACAGGGCTGCAATAGACAGGGGCCTGGGAAGGAGCGCCTTCTTCAGGACCTATACAGATGAGGAAAGGAGATATCCTGGAGGGCAGCAGGACCACTTCAAGGTGCCGCCGCCAACAACAGAGGGCTATTTGGGCGAGCACGCTTACTCAAAGCTCAGCGAAGACGGAATAATAGAGCCAGAGCTGGAGATAAGAGAGGGAGAGGTGCTCATAGGAAAGGTCTCGCCGCCAAGGTTCCTTGAGGAGCAGACCAGCTTTGGAGTGGGAGAAGAGAAAAGCAGGGACAACTCTGCAACACTAAGGGCTGGCGAGGAGGGAACCATTGACAACGTCATGATAAGCGAGTCGCTTGGGGCAACAAAGATAGTGAAGGTTCGCGTCAGGAACATAAAGGTGCCTGAAGTGGGCGACAAATTCGCGAGCAGGCACGGCCAGAAGGGGGTTGTTTCGCTTGTTGTGCCTCCTGAGGACCTTCCGTTCACAAAGGAGGGCATTGTTCCAGACCTTTTGCTCAATCCATTGTCGCTTCCCAGCAGAATGACATTCGGACACATGCTTGAGATGCTTGCAGGAAAGGCGGGATCCCTTGGAGGAAAGCAGTTTGATGGCACGATGTTCTCAGGAAAAGGCCGAGAGAGGATAGACCAGTATGGAAAGATACTTGAAGACTATGGTTTCGAGAAGTTTGGCGACGAGGCGCTTTATGACGGAAGAACGGGAAAAATGCTCCACGCAAAGGTTTTCACTGGAGTAGTCTACTTCAACAGGTTATTGCACATGGTCAGCACAAAGATGATTGTGAGAAGCAGGGGCCCTGTGCAGATACTCACACATCAGCCAACAGAGGGAAAGCCAAGGAAGGGTGGCCTTAAGTTCGGGGAGATGGAAAGGGACGCACTGGTAGGATATGGGGCCAGCCTTCTGCTCAAGGAGAGGATGCTTGACCAGTCAGACAAGGCCGATATCTGGATATGCAAGGAGTGCGGCGATGTCGGCTACTATGACAACATAAAGAACCTTCCGGTATGCCCGCTTGACTCAAGCAACAACCTTGAGAAAGTTGAGATATCGTACGCGTTCAAGCTACTGTTGGATGAAATAAAGTCACTTCATATACTCCCAAGAGTGAGGCTGAAGAGCGAATAGGTGTTGATGTGCAAGCTGAGAGCATTGATCATATAAGGTTCACGACAATAAGCCCAGAGATGATAAAAAGGATGAGCGTGGCAAAGCTCATTGTCCCTGATACATACAACGAGGACGGCTATCCTATCGATGGAGGGCTTGTTGACCAGAGGCTTGGAGTAATTGACCCTGGTCTAAAGTGCAAGACGTGCGGTGGAAGGGCAAAGACCTGTCCAGGACATTTCGGCCACATAGAGCTTGTAAGGCCAGTCATACACCCTGAGTTTGCAAAGACGATTTACCTGCTACTGCAGTCAACCTGCTTCAACTGCAAGAGGCTGCTTCTTACAGATGTCCAGGTCAAGGAGATCACGCCTGCTGTGAAAACCCTGATATCTGCAGAGGACATGGAGGGAACCACAACGCTTGACATTTCAACCCTCACCTCAAACATAAGCGAACAGGACAACAGGATGGTGCTTGTCAAGAAGCTCAAGGGAGTCAAGAAGTGCCCGCACTGCAACGAGGCGCAGCACAAGCTGAAGCTTGAGAGGCCGACATTCTTCTACCTAGACGGGAACAAGCTCAAGCCTGATGAGATAAAGGACTGGCTCACAAAAGTACCAGACACTGACTTAAGGCTTCTTGGGATCGACCCTACAGCAACGAGGCCAGAATGGTTTGTGCTTACAACGCTGCTTGTGCCACCAGTAAATGTGAGGCCATCTATCACCCTTGAGTCTGGAGAAAGGAGCGAGGACGACCTTACGCACAAGCTTGTGGACATAATGAGGATCAACCAGAGATTGGGCCAGGACATAGATGCCGGTGCTCCGCAGATAATCATAGATGACCTTTGGGAGCTTCTCCAATACCAAGTTACAACATACTTCAACAACGAAACTCCCGGAATACCTGTTGCAAGGCACAGGAGCACAAGGCCATTGAAGACCCTTGCGCAAAGGCTGAAGGGAAAAGAGGGAAGGCTTAGGTACAACCTTTCCGGAAAGAGGGTAAACTTCTCTGCAAGAACAGTGATATGTTCTGATGCGATGCTCACAGTCAACCAGGTTGGCGTTCCAAGAAGGATAGTCGAGAACCTTTCGGTTCCGGTATATGTAACGCAATGGAACATAGAACTCGCAAAAGGCTATCTTGCAAGGACGGAATATCCTATGATACTGAATGTCATATCAAGGGATGGGATAAGGAAAAGGGTGACAGAGGCGAACAGGGAGGAGCTTCTCAAGACCGTAGCCCCGGGATTCATACTCGAGAGGCAGCTCATAGACAATGACATTGTATTGTTCAACAGGCAGCCAACCCTTCATAGGTTGTCTATAATGGCGCACAAGGTGAAGGTCCTTCCCGGAAAGACGCTTAGGCTCAACACAAGCGTGGCGTTCCCGTACAACGCAGACTTTGACGGGGATGAGATGAACCTTCATGTTCCACAATCGCTTGAATCCCAGGCAGAGGCAAGGTACCTCATGCAGCCAAAGGACAGCGTGCTTTCCCCAAGAGATGGAAGGCCTATACTCTTCAAGGAAGAGGACGAGCTTGGTGGCCTTT
>JASHRG010000025.1 GCA_030037495.1 Microcaldota archaeon
GCAAAAATACTGTGATACAATGGCCTATAGTGGGGTCCTTATTGCAATTCTTGCGCTAGCTCTAGCATTCTGCACTGCTGGGGCCCAGAGCGTATCAATAACCCCTGTTAACACGGTGCTTGATGTAGGGCAGTACGTGGTGTATGGCGTTACCGTGAATGGGGGCACAGGGCCTTTCACAGTCCAATTAATGGGCTCAGGTACTGTGCTTGCAACAGCCACAATATCATCACCTGGTGGCAGCACAACCCTGTCATACCTTACAACAGGGACCTCCCCAAATACATTCAATGTAATCGCTACAGACAACGGCAATTCAACATCAACTCCATTCAGTTCAGCATCAAGCACTCTTACTATAAATCCAGCATTGGGAACCCCAGATGTGCCTGCCATGACAAGCGTGGCAGATGCCGGCCAGAGCGTTACAGTTAGCTCTGGCATAAGCAACGTCAATGGCACTGGCTCTGGCACAATAGCATATGGGCTTCTCTACTCAACATCGGAGTCAGGGCCTTTCACAGGCATTGCAGGGGCTTCGTGCTCCCCCTCAGGAGGCAACGTGTTCTGCAGCTTCACTGCAAACGCAGCTGGAAACTTCTACTATGAGATAAACGCTACAGACCAGGCCACAATCCCAGAGACAACCACGTCACAGCCTACAACAGGATACCTTATGATAAACCCAGAGCTCTTTATGTCAATACCGCTGCCAAGCGCAACGGGCGGCACTTACGGAAACCCGGAAACCCTCTCTGCAGTGATAACAGGAGGGACCGCGCCCTATACCGTAAACGGAATCAAGGGCGCTGTGGAAGGCCAGATGCCTGCAAGCGACTGCTCCATCTCAGGGGCCTCACTGTCATGCTCCTTCCTATTACCTGCAGTTGAGGCAACAATCGGTGACATGTACACTATAACAATACAGGACGCAAAGGGCGAACAGTACGCGAACAACACTAACGTTACGGTATCGCCAATGGGGGGGTCGTCTGGCACAGGGGTTTCCTCAACAACGCCAACTTCTACGACGACAATAGCTCCAACAAACTTGACAAATTCAACAAACTCCACATCAACAAACCTGAACGCAACCACCACGATAGCGGCGCCTGGGTTCAAGCTCGCAATACCGCAAAACACAACCGTTGTGGTCGAGAACCTAACAAACTCCACAAACTCCACTAACAGTACATCTGGATTGCAGCCATCCTCAGCATTATCCGGGACAAGCCCAGCAGTGGTAATACCAGTCTCAATAGGTGCAATAATTGCGATAGTCGCAGGGTACATGCTCACAAGGAATTCAGGAAGGCCACGAAGGAGGCACAGGTGAACAAATGCAAAAGAATGAGACCACAATATCAATGGCTGTGCAGACAAAGTACAACCCTGGATTTGAACTCATTCCCACCAGCCTGCTAAGAAGGATGGTTAAAATGTGGGAGAATAATCCCGGGGAAATAAGGTCTCCATGGTCTCTGCTTGATCTGAAAGCCGAGCTCGGAAGAAGGGAGGCTCACGAAGGCGCCACTGCGCACAAGCTGCTGCCAGCCTTTGCGTTGATACGCCCTCCAAAGCAGGATTAATCATCTAGGCAAAAGCGTATCCTATCGTTGAATATACCAGCTTTGCGGCAAGCACATTCGGGGCAACGATTCCAGGTATTGGATTGAGCTCGTTGAAGTCTGCGCCTATAAGATTCCTTTCCTTTAGGATTCCTTTCAGTATGAGCTTGAGCCAGGAGTAGCAGAGGCCGTCAGGCTCAGGAGTGCCTGTGCTCGGCATCTCGCTAGGGTCTATTACATCAAGGTCTATTGTAATGTAAATGTTCTTCTTTGTGTTCTTCAGTATAAGGTCAACCACCTGCTTTGTCTTCATCGTGTTCATGTCCTTCATGTAGAGTATCTGCTTCTCGTATTTTTCAGCTGAGTCCTTGTCAATGCTCCTGATACCAACGCTGTAGCAGCTGTTGCACATCTCCCTGATCCTTGCCATAACACATGCATGAGAGTACTTTGTGCTATTGAACTCGTCTCTTGAGTCTGCGTGTGCGTCAAAGTGCAACACTGAGAAGTCCTTTCTTCTAGAGGCAAAGGCCTTCACAGCCCCTATCGCAATGGTGTGCTCACCTCCAAGCAGCACAGGCACCTTTTTGTCGTCGATAATTATACCAACCTCTTTTGCTATTCTGTTGACCATGCCCTCCGGGCTGTTGAAGTCAGGCGCAAGCTCCTCCAAAGTGAAGATGCCGACATTGTCGCTTGTCACCTGGTCAAGCTCCTGATCATATAGCTCCATTGGCCTGCTAGCCTCTATCATGGCCCTTGGCCCATCCCTTGACCCTGTCCTGTATGACGATGTGGCATCATAGGGCACAGGCAGTATTACCACCTTTGCTGTATCATAGTCCTGTTCCTCCAGGCCAAACATGTTGTATGGCGCAGTGGAGTTCAACACCTTCATAGAACCAAGATAGAATAGGCTAAACCACGCTAAATACCTATCGAAAAACGAAATAAAAATAAAAGGGAGGCCGATAGGCCTCTAGAGTCGCTTCAGATGATGCAATTACATCATCATCTTGCCTACTCCGAAATGGGCCAGGATCAAGCCGAGCGCTACCCACCAGAACCATGCGCCGCCAACAGTCAATGCGAACAGCGCAACAGCTGTGAAGAATGTAGCCCTCATTGCCCACTGGCTGGCCTTGTCATCTACCATTCCAGCAAGCCCGCCAAGCGCTATCAGCAATAGGCTGATTGTGCCGGCAGTAGCCAATCCAGCGAATATTGGTAGCCAGAAGCTGCCAAATGTCGCCACCCAGCCCGACGCCGCGAATCCCGGCGCTGCAGACCAGCTGTACACTACGTACAGATAGACCAGCGCCCCCAGCAGTGCCAGGAACGGCCCGGTCATATCGTTTTTCTTTGCCATGCTATCACTTACCATAACTTTTTCACTGTAGAGCCTTTACATGCTCAGCATTCCAGAGCCTATGTAAGCCAGAAGGAATCCAAGCACAGCAAGGTAGAAGTTCCCGCCGCTGCCTCCAGTGAGCAGTACGAGCGCGAATCCGCCCCAGTATGCAGCCTTCTTGGTTGCCCACATCATCTTCTCATCAGAGCTCTTCCAGGCGTATGCGCCTATGCTTAGCAGGAACAACGACACAGCGCTTATAACTGCTGTTGTCGCAGCAAGCGGCACCAATACGTATGCGAAGGTCGAGGTGGTGCCTCCTATCCAGGCTGCTGGTCCCGTCCAAGTGAAGGCTAGATAGAGATAGACTAGTGACCCTAGAAATGCAAGGGCCGCTCCGGTTCCCATCATTGATTTTTTAGCCATTTACATCACTTTCTAGTAAACTCATCAATCGCAAGCTTTTTAAACCTAACTAAGGGCTTCGTGGGTTTTGGGCCAAAACTTAGACAATAGACGTTGCTGTTCCCTCGAGACAGAATTGGTAAAATTCCGCTAAAAAACCGAAATGGCTTTGCCTATAGTCGTAATTTTAAACCCTTGTTGAGCAATAGCCTTGATTGCATGAGCGAAAAGATACGGTGCGCGCACATACTTGTAGAGAAGCTCTCTGTGGCAGAGCAGGTGAAGTCAAAGATAGCAAATGGGGAGAGCTTTGCAAAGCTGGCAGAAGAGTACTCAATAGATGGGTCTAGAAGGCAGGGAGGAGACCTTGGCCTCTTTTCAAGAGGGGTAATGGTAAGGGAGTTCGAGGAGGCGGCATTCAGACTCAAGATAGGCGAGGTTTCCCCTGTAGTAAAGACGCAGTTCGGCTACCATATAATAAAGCGCCTGGCCTAGCCTGCTTCCACTATTGCCGTTTGATTGGTAACCCTTTTATATATGAGAAATAACCTCTTTTCTTATATGCTATCAAAGGAAATCACTTCGTCCTCGCCAGCGCAGAAGGACGGCTATTTCTGGGTTAATGGCACACGGCCTAGCAGGCCAGAAACAATACCTGGCACAACAATGCAGCTTGGAGCAAGGGCCCTTCTAAGGTTTGAGCCAGGCAGCAGGGTGGAATCCTTGGCATGGACAATGGCAAGACATGATGAGGCAAGGGCGCTACACAGGCTGGCGCACCAGGAGCACCTAAGCATACCAGCTCTGTTCGAGAAACATACTCCAACATATTTCACTGCTCCATATCTTCTGGCCAAGCAGTGGAGGAGGTTGCATCTAGAGCCCGCCATATTTCATCCGCACCTTTCGGCAAAGGAGCCCAAGCCTGTGGAGCAGGGCAAAGCTGACATACACAAATGCCCGAAGATGGGTGACGCACACAAGGCAGGCAAGCACAGCACGATTGTGATGAAGGCTTGGATAGCGTTAAGGGAAGACCTTAGCATGAGGCAGGCTGTGGATGGTGGCACAGGGCATGGCCGCGTTGGGCCTGAAGCTCTCAGAATAGCGGCTGGGGAGATACTTGGAGGCACTTTCATAGACTGGATAGCGTGCATACTGGCTTACAGGGACAGGGCAGCAAACCCATCTGGCATGTACGCGGTGCTGGCAGACCACGGTATAAAACCAAATGTGAAAAAGGGAAGGCAGCCAATCAGGGCGCTCAAGGCAGAACGCAGAAGAAGTTCACGTTTCCATATCTTGGAAGCGCAGGCTGATGAAGAACTGGTGCAGCCCAATCCCTGATTACGCATAGCTCTATATATTTGAATGAACCTGATGGAACAGTATCTGTGGTAGAATGCCAATCCAGACAATGCAAGTCATTCCACAGGCGCAGGCTCCTGACCTGTCAGTTGACAGGGTGCAGCGCCGCGGCGCCCCTATTGCTGTATCTGGCCTTTTAAGATGCAACTTCCTGCATCCCTCGCCAATTAGGAGGGGCATGCCAACTACTGAACTGTTGATTGAAGACGAGATCAGGTTCGGCATAAGCAAGCCTGGGACACAAGTGCCAAAGCACATGACAAGAGAGGAGTACTATTCAAGGTTCAATAGGCTAAAGACGGCAAAGGCAACCCTGGCGCTTGTGATGGGCATGCACGCGAACGTGGCTGCGAGGCTGCGCATAACTCCAAGGGCTCTGGTGGAGTCAGCCAGCATAATGCTCAGAAAGAAGTGCGTGGACTGGCTGGCCTGCCAGATAGAGTTTGACAGGCAGCGCGAGAGCGGCGAGTTTGTGGTTCCAAAGAACATAGCTACGCTTGCAAAGAAGCTCTAGGCGCATGCGCCAGCCCAAGGCTCTTGAACATAGAGTTGTAAAAGTTGTTCACGTTCGAGTAGTAGTAATCGCTTAGCGCTGATGTATTCTTTAGATAACTGCCCTTGTTGCTGCTCTTCAGCACATCAATCAGCCTGCCCGGAAGCTCGGTCTCGTCGACAACTATGCACATATCCTTGACCTCTCTCGGTATTGGCGTATAGTTTGGAAGCACTACAGGGACACCGAGCGCAAGGCTCTCCAGGGCAACGACTCCCATGCCCTCCCTTTCTGACATGTGTAGCAGGACTCCAGACTTGTTCACCTCCTTGAACAATTGCTCATCATCCTCAATGTTCGACCTTACATCAACAACCTTCTCAAGGCCGAGCTCCCTGACCATTCTTTTCACAGAGTCGAATTCTGCTCCGCCGCCAATAAGTATGCCTGTTGCCCCCTTCATCTTCCTGTGCACTTCAGCAACCACCCTGAGCCACTTGTCAAGCCTTTTTTCCTTTATGAACCTGCCCCAGTAGATAACCCTGTTGATCCTTTTCTGCTTCAGCTTCCTCACCCTGCCTATCATTTTGTCGTCGAGAACAGGCGCAAACCTGAAAACCCTGTGCGCGCCCAGTCCCTTCTCAAGCAGGAGGCGCTCAGTTATGCTGGAGTTTGCAATGTAAGCATCTGCAGACAAGCAGAAGTAGTTGGTGAACCAGTAGCCAAGCGTTCCTATAATTACGCCAAGGTATTCGGTCCAGTACTCACGGCTCCATATCTCGACCACGTCAAGGACCATCTTGCACCCTGTAAGCTTGCAGAAGAGCTTGACTATTGGTATGTGTATGAACGGGAAGAGGTTGGCCTCAACAACGTCAAACCTGTAGTTGAAGATCCTGAACATGCTCAGCGCGAAGAGCACTGATGTCCTTATGCTCCTCCTGCTGTGCCTGTAGAACACGCTCCTTGTAACAGGCACCATCGCGTGATAGTGTATCCCATCCCTGGTGAACTCATGCTCCATGTCAGGAGCCTGCGCGGTATGCCACCTCATGCAGAAGAAGTGCACATCGTGCTTCTCGGCAAGCCCCTGTGCCTCCGTCAGCTCCACCGCCTCCAGGCCTCCCTGGTGCCAGGGATACGCCGCATCTGATATAAACGCTATCCTCATTGAACCATCGACGAGAAGGGCTTAACCCTGCAATTATTATAAAGCTTCTCTTTTTATAAATTCCCAGCACTGCCAAGCGCAAGGCTTTTATTACATATAATGCATGTATCTTTGCTTTCTAGGGAGAGCAGGGGAAGGCAATGGCTTCTAAAAAGAACACGCACCAAACCCTAGGCGACAATCTGATCCCAAGCAATTATCTGTTAGAGATAGAGCCAGACCTAAAGAGCTTCAGATACAAGGCTAGACTAGTTATCACCGCGATTGTAAAGAAACCGACTAGCAAGCTTATGCTAAACTCAAAGGAGCTTGCGATAAGCAGGGTAAGCATAAAGGCCAAAGGAGGCGAGCAGGCAGCCAGTGCGAGGGCTGACGATAAAGCTGAAACTCTGGAGATAACAGCAAAGAATAGGGTTTCAGGAAATGTTCAGATAAAGATAGAGTTCTCAGGTGCGATAGCAGATACACTTGACGGCTTGTACAGGAGCAGATACACGTACAATGGGAAACAGGGCTACATGGGAACAACACACCTCGAGCCAGCATCAGCCAGGCTTGTTATGCCATGCGTGGATGAACCGGCATTCAAGGCTACGTTCGATGTGACCATGGTGCTTGATAAGGAGCTTGATGGGATATCGAACATGCCAATAAAGGGAACCTCAAAGTCGGGTTCGAAGAAGAAAATAGTATTCAATACGACTCCGAAAATGTCGACGTATCTCCTCTATCTTGGGTTTGGCAAGTTCGAGTACCTGGAGGGGAAGACAGATAGAGTAAAAATCAGGGTGTATACCACGCCTGGAAAGAAAAACCTTGCAAAATTCGCACTAGAGCACGCACAGAAGTCTCTTTCACAGTATGAGAAGTTTTTCGCCATAAAATTCGCACTTCCAAAGATGGACCTGATCGGTGTTCCGGACTTTTCCCACGGCGCAATGGAGAACTGGGGAGCCGTTACATTCAGGGAGTCAGACCTCCTATGCGACCTGAACAAGATATCTGTTGGCGGCAAGCAGAGGATTGCAGAGGTAATAACCCATGAGTTCGCGCACCAGTGGTTCGGCGATCTTGTTACAATGAAGTGGTGGGACGACCTATGGTTGAATGAAAGCTTTGCTACATACATGGAGTACAAGATAGATAGTGTGCTCTACCCAGAGTGGAAGCTTATGCAGGACTTCCTTGAAGAGGACACAGCGGTTGCGCTCTCATCGGATTCGGCAGCATCAACCCACCCAATAAGCGTCAGGGTTGACACGCCAGGGGAGATAAACAGCATATTTGATGAGATAAGTTACCACAAGGGATGCATAGTCCTTAGGATGGTAGACGACTATGTGGGCGCGGATGTTTTCAGGAAGGGCCTGCACAGCTATCTTAAGAGCTACAGCTATTCCAATGCAACAAAGGTTGACCTCTGGAACTCAATACAGGATGCGGCAAGGGCTGAAGAGCGCAGGATGGACGTGACAAATGTTGTGGAAGCGTGGGTGAGTATGACAGGCCACCCTATTGTTTCTGTGACAAGGGACGAAATAACAGGGAAGTTCACCCTGGCGCAGAAAAGGTTCACGTGGCTGAACGGCAGCTTCAGGGACCTTTGGCCAATACCAATACATTACGCAACAGATGACGGTGAAGCAAGGACTCTAATGAAGGGGAAGGAGATGCCTATAAAGGCGTCCGGCCGCTTTATAAAGCTGAATTATGGGCAGTCAGGCGCCTACAGGGTTAGGTATCAGGAAGAGCAGCTCAAGGAGATAGGCAAGAGGGTACGCGAGGGCAAGATGCAGCCAAGCGATGCGTGGGGCGCAGAGTTCGACCTGTATGCGCTTGCCAGGTCAGGGCAGATAAAGATTAGCGAATACATGAGGTTCGTGAACAGGTACATGATGGAATGCGAGTACCCGGCAAACAGCTCGGTATCCGGGCACCTTTCCAGGACAATACTGATAGCAAAGGGGGAGCGCTACGAGATGGACATAGTAAGAACCAGCACCAAGTTCCACAAGGCGCTGCTCAACAAGCTGGGATGGGTAATCAAGCCAAACGAGGATCCAATAGACACCAAGCTCAGGGGAATGGCTATAGGCGCGCTGGGCTACGTCGATGACGATGAAACGATCACAAAGGCTAACGCGATATTTGACGCATATACAAGGGGCGAAGAGGAAATAGACCCAAACATAAAGGGCGCTGTGTTCGGCATAGCAGCTAGGTCTAGGAATGATCCTGCTATATTTGACAAATTCCTGAAGCTGTATAACAGCGAAACCGAGACGCCCCAGGACAAGATGAAGGCTCTTGGAGCGCTTGGCGCGTTCAAGGATCCTGTTCTGGTAAGCAGGGCGCTTGAGGCAAGCATATCAAGCAAGGTCAGGGTGCAGGATTCGATAATGCTCATAATGGGCATAGGGGTCAACCCATACAGCAGGGGCATAATGTTCAAGTGGATAAGGGAGAACTGGCAGAAGCTCAAGAAGATGTACAACCCTACAGCTGGAATGCTTGACCACATTGTCAGCATAATGTCGCTTTATTATGGAAATGCGCTAAGAAAAGATGTCAAGAGCTTCTTCGAAAGCAAGGAGAACTTCCGGGATGACATAAGGTTCCAACTCAAGAAGACCCTGGAGCTCATGGACGTCAACACAAAGCTCATCGAAGTGAACAGGCAGTAAAAAGGCATAAATATCTGTATGGGCCCAGCTCTCATACTTGACAGGTGAGGAATTGGAGGTAACACCAACAGTAGCTCCTAGACACGTTGGAGGAACGTGGGGCGCTCCACTAGAAGCATTCAGAGCCAGATTGCCAAAGGCTGCATGGCCTAACGAGTTGGAAACAATACTAAGGAATGCGGTACAGGCGGATGTACAGGCAAAAGCTGCTAAGGAAGCGAGAGAATTTTTTGTTGGTAAGGCATACGACTATCTGAAAGAGCACGGACTACTTGTCCCTGGCAGGAGGTCCTACGATCCATTCAATTTTTGGACTTATTCAGGTTATGTAGATGGCGTTACGCCAGTATTTTTTGAGAAGTTCGCATTCCCAGTGGTAAACACCGCGCGTGTTCTTGAACTATCTCTTGAAGCTGGAATACCGAGAACAGAGGTTGCCCCAGAGCTCGTCACAGCACAACCCCTAATCGCCAGAGCTAGCGACCAAGCTAGACAAGATCGCGACAGTTTACTTGCATTTTTCCAACTGCGTGACGAGGAATCGATTAGGCCCAGAACTGTAAGGCAACTCAGAGTGTACCGCAAGGGAGAAAAGGTTAAGACACCAGCGCAGGAAGCAGCCGAAGATGCTACCGATCAGCCCCGCTTATGTACCTTTGCACAACCCTGAGTACCCTTCTCTGGCTTTCATGCCTCACTTCCCTCAGGGCTTCATCAATCCGCACAAGCTTGCAACCCATGTGCTCTCCCGAAAGCTTAACCCTTGCCACATCCTCCTGTTTTATATATGCGAGGAAGTAAACAACGCTCTTCTTTATCTTCGCAAGCTTCCCGCTTTCCCTTGAGATGTCCTCAAATTCATATTTGGTCAGCTCCCTGAATTTATCATCCAGCATGGGAGTGAGGCCGGTTTCCTCATTGACCTCGCGGAGCGCTGCCGTGCGCTCATCCTCGTTCTCTTCGATGTTCCCCTTCGGGCCTATGTCTATGACAGGCTTCCCCTCCCTGCCATATCTTTCATTGCTCTGCAGAAGAAGCAAAACCTCCACGTCAGTGCCATTTACAACACAGAGCACTGCCCCTGCAGACTTCTTTGTTATCCTCTCCATAAGCATTATTCACTTTACGGTAGTGCCGTTGTGGGGCTTTCCGTGCACGGCCGCATCAAAATTCTCAATTTTCCCGTCCACAAACCTTATCTCTATCATTGACCTCGCAGCCAGCTTCGCCGCTATCTCATCAAATATCACGTTTGATCCGGGTTTCCTCTCATCGCCTGCGCTCGATATCCTTATAAGTTCCTCATAAGTGAGCCTCTCCTTTTTCTCTGCCCCCGAAAACTTCTTGGGGTCCCTGTCATGCACATAGCCTATATGACTTACATTGATTATCAGTTTACAATTGGCAGTCTCAGCTGCCATTGCAGAGTCTGTATCTGTTGTAGACCCCTCAACAAAGCCCCCGCACACAACTACCCTGTGCTCAACAATTGCGCTCCTCAAAACGTCTATCTCCTTTGGGACTATAGGTGCTACATCAACTCCATTCGCGGCAAAGATGTCTCTAAGGGTCAGAGCATTGAGCCTTGTTATCTCGATGCCGATGCGGTCAAGCTCAACGTTGTTCGTCATTCCAGCTTCCCTTGCATGTGCTATCAGCTCACGCGCCCTGTATCCAGCGCCGCAAACAAACACGAACTTCGTGCCCTTTTCTTTTTTCACTATTTCTGACAATGCCTTTGCATACTTTACGTTATACCCGTCAGATCCTGCAAGGAGAGAGCCGCCAAGAGAAACACAGATTCCAGGGATAAAATCACGGCGTAAATTAAGCTTTTACAGTAGTGCCGTTGTGGGGCTTTCCGTGCACGGCAGCAACAAAGTCCTTTATCTCTCCGTCCACAAACCTTATCTCTATCCTTGACCTTGCGGCCAGCACAACGGCGATTCTGTCAAATATCACATTTGTCCTTGGCTTTCTTTCATCATTGTCATTTGCTATCTCGCCAAGCTTCTCGTAGCTCAGGTGCTCAAGCTTCTTCGCATCCCTGAACTTGTTCGGGTCCTTGTCATAGACATAGCCAAGCTTGCTTATGTTTATCAGCGATTTCGACCCCATTGCATCAGCCGCGAGCACTGCGCATGCATCAGTTGTTATCCCCTCAACAAAGCCCCCGCACACAACTACCCTGTGCTTCTCAAGAAGCGTCCTCACCTGGTCTGTTGTAGTTGGCACAACAGGGGCGACATCAACCCC
The DNA here is from genome assembly GCA_030037495.1 of Microcaldota archaeon. Classification (GTDB taxonomy): domain Archaea; phylum Micrarchaeota; class Micrarchaeia; order Micrarchaeales; family Micrarchaeaceae; genus JAJZYD01. Next base: position 11,297 of record JASHRG010000025.1, read on the forward strand.
CTCTGCGTCGAATATGTCTCTTACAATAAGCGCATTAAGTCTGGTCACCTCTATTCCGAGCTTGTCTAGCTCTATGTTGCTGGTGACTCCTCCGGAAATCGCAGCGTCAATTAGGGTTCTTGCGTAGTGGCCTCCACCACACACTATTGCAAAGTCCATGTTTTTTTCTTTCTTCACTACATCTACAAGCTGTGCCACATACTTAGAATGGAAGCCGTCAGGGCCTGCTATAAGCCCACCTCCCAGTGAGACGCACACTTTGCTCATATTACCATGATACTTATGAAAGACTCTCTTTTAAACATTTGCCTTGTTCAAGGCATTCCTATGAATACGCTGGCAAAGTATAAATATTAAGACAAACAGAAATAGATATGGGTGGATTAGGTGGGGAAGATATCTAACGCAGTAGGCGGGGCAGGTGGCAAACTAAGGATAGAGGGCCCAGAAGTGGACATAGAGATAGACGTGAAAGGCGATAGCATAAGGTATGCAATTGCTGAGAAGGGCGCCCTGAAAAGGGACTACTTTGGGCCTTTGAGGGAGGTTACGGTGCACGGCGGCAGGATCAGCTGCTACGCACCGCTGTTCTCGCCCTATAGGTCCATAAGGCTCAGCGACAGGAACCTTACCGTGGAGAGCGCGGCAAGGTCAATGGATGCCTCTGAGATTATTGAGTCCTACAGGACTGTCCTGGACAGCATAGCTGAGAGGTTCAAGAGCGAGTTCAGCGCAGCAAGGAGCTTTACTGACAAGGAGAAGGCAAGGGAGAAGATAGAGGCTCTTGAGAGGCTGCGCAGCAACCTTGCAGCTGGGAAGATTGCAGACAAATTGCCGCAGTATGGCGACCAGGTCCAGCAGGCAATGGACATGGTGTAACAGCAGGTTATCGCAATAGCCATAGCTCTAAAAGCCTTGGGCGCCAAATGTGGAATACAAAAGGCTTTTAGCCAAAGCAAGGAAATAGATAATCGCATTTGCCTGAAGGTGAGCTATTGCACAAGGTTTCGCTCCTGACTTTTACAAGGAACCATGTAGAGCGGGTGTTCGGCCTCATAGAGGACCTATACGATACTGTAGACGACATAGTGCTGGTTGACAGCAGCAACAGAGAGGAGAGGGAGAAGCTATACTCAATGAAAAAGAGGAAGAGATGGTCAAAGTTGCGCATATTCTACACAATACCACTGGGTTTCGTGGAAACCGTAAGGACCTATGGAATAGACAAGTGCAGGAACGATTGGATACTCTATCTGGACTGCGATGAAAGGGTTTCAAAAAAGGTCGAGCAGGACCTGCAGAAGATACTGGACATGGGCTATTCGGCGTTCACTTTCAGAAGATACGAGGACGTGACAGGAGGCAGGACAAGTGCGTTCTTCACCTTCCAGATGAGGCTGTTTCGTAAGTCAAAGGTCAAATACAAGGGCATAGTTGATGAGAGGCCAGAGGTTGAGGGGAAATCCCACTACCTTGCCCAGGACGAGTACTATCTGCAGCATGTGCTTAGCCTTATGAGGCATGATGTTAACGAGTACTACAAGCCAAACAACATATACAGCAAGTTCGAGCTCCTCTCATACCAGGACTTCAACGAGCGCATGCTTGCTTACCTTTCTAGGATCCGTGGCAGGCCAGAAAGCGCTGTGATGAACAC
>JASHRG010000026.1 GCA_030037495.1 Microcaldota archaeon
ACCAACATTCAGTAACTTAGTCATTTTCCTTTTAATTGGCTCAGAGTAGTGTTCCAGCAATCTATTAATGTAAACTGCTTCTTTGTCCGCTCTATTAGAAGCCTGCTTGTCAGATATGTCTTGGAAGATGGCTTCAACAAGTGTATTCTCTGTTTCCATAACAAGCTTTCTTTAATCCCGTTTATAAATCTCTTTGCACTTAATTCGGCCTCCCGAGCCCGGTTAAGAAGCTTTCTCTCGGAGCGCAGCATTTAGCTTCCAAATATGTTCTCATGATGATTATAATCAATCAGCTTTACTGTTTTGCTCTGTTCATTTATTGTGTAGACTAAGACAAAGCGTTTGTCTATATGCACCTCTCTGTAATTCTTCATATCGCTTCTGAGAGGCTTAAACCTATACGGATCTTCCAGGATTTGGACCAGTTTCTTGCGTATGATTAATAGTTGCTTTGGATTCCTTTTTGCCAGCTTAGAAAAAACCTTATCTACGGTTTCGTTCTTTTCTAGTGCATAAGAAGGCATCAAACACGCCTTTTATTTACCTTATACATTCTATCAAAGTCTTCTATGGTGCCCACCCTAGTTGTGCGTTCCTTCTCGAGCTTTTTTAGCCTTTTCAGATAAGAAGGCCTGATTTTAGGCTCGAATACTTGCTCTTCGTATTCCTCAGCAAGCTTTTCTATTGCCTGTGATTTATCTTTTAAGCCAAACTCTGCCTTCACTATGGCAAGTACTCTGTTCGCATCATCGTTTATATCTATTATTGCCTTCACCATATTAACACCATATTAACACGGAATTAATAAATATAAATACCTTTCGGTGGGTGAAAAGCAGAAAACGCCTTGGCCGGGATTCGAACCCGGGTTTCTTGGCTTTATAGATTTACTCTAAAAAGCTCGCAAGCGTGCTGTGCCAAGCATTCGGCTTGACAGGCTCGCATCCTAGACCACTAGACTACCAAGGCATGATATAGATTAGTGTGCAAACAGATTAAAATGGCTACCTAACCCGTTATCTGTTTCTGCAAGGCTTTAAGCTCTTTGTCGCTGGCTCTTGGCCCCATAAGCGTAGTCACAAAGCCAGGATAACTGTCAAACCTGACATTCTTTTCAACTACTGTCTCGGCAAAGTCGCCGTAGCCTATTGCGGGGTAGAGCTTTGCGTGGAGGTGGTTCACCGCAGTGCCCTCAAGCACCATGTGCACCCTCTTTACACCCAGTTTCTGCTCAAGAAGGTTTGCGACCTTCTTCGTAGCCTCCATGAATTCCATGAACTGCGCGGTTTTCATGCCAAATGCATAGCTGTCAACGTGCATCTTTGGTATCACAAGGGTCTGCCCCCTTATGTTCGGGAATATGTCAAGTATTGCCATGTACTCACTGTCTTCCCAGATTCTGTAGCTCGGCATGCTTCCGGAAACTATCTTGCAGAACAGGCATTCTTCATCTTTCATAGAATCACACATCCCGTTGGGGCGAGTCGAACGCCCAACCTATCGCTTTCAACTTGCATAGCAGTTGCCTTACAAACTACAGGCGATCGCTCTGCCATTGAGCTACAACGGGCTAGTAAAACTTATAAGGTTAGGTTATTAAGCTTCAAATTATTATAGGTTAGCCAGGGGCAAAACCTCTATATACCACAATAATCACAAAATATCCCGGGTGAATGTAGGGATGGCAGATCTCCATCATGAGCATAGCACAGATACTAGCGCTGAGCAGGAACCAGCTCAAGCCCAGGTTTCAAGGGAGATAATAAGGAGACGCTACAAGAAGATGCCAATTGGCATGTACCACATCAAGGAAAAGGCCCTGGATGTCGTTACCAACGCGAACTTCGTAGACTCAATACTGATACTGGTTGCATTTATTTCAGCTGTGTCTTTCGCTGGGTTTTATCCGCTAGTTTTGATAGTGCTGATAATGGTCCTGCTTTTCGCCGCCACGCTGTTCAGGCCCTTCCTTGGTCTGATAGTGTTCAACATAGTCCTATTCCCGGTTTACATATACCAGACACCGGTGCTTGCCTGGTTCTTCTTCGTTGCCGCAACAGCTATACTAATTTACGGCTACGTCCATTATAGGTTGGCGGTGTTCACATACGCGCTCATTGGCATGGCCTTCTCCCCATTGGGTTACTTGTTTGAAATACCACTATTTGTCTTTGCTGTGCTCACGATAGGCAACAAACGCGCCATATTATCAATAATATTCACCGTACTTGTGGTTGTGATGTTCTCAGGCGTAACAGGAATGCAGAACAGCGGCTACATCGCATACAATGCACAGCAGGCACACACGCTTATTGCAGGTTCGGGCGCAATAGGGACACAGGTCATAGCGCTTGACACGCTTCTAAAGCCCTCGTACAGCATATTAAACTTCAGCAGCGGCGCTGCCAATACATTCTCAAAGTTCGTGTCCCTCCAAGTGACAGGGATAGTTCCACCTGCGGCCGGTATACTCGTAGAAGCATTGGGCTCAGGAGCAATATTCTACATAGTACAGTCGGCAATACTGATAGGAATAATAATCGCGATAGACTGGTATGCCGCAACTAGCAGATCCAGGTTCAAGGGAACTTACGCAAGCCTGTTTGCGATAGCGTACCCTATAAGCTTCCTGCTTCTTTCAACTGGAACTTCCACTGCAGCTGCGATTTATGTAATACCGTTCGCAAGCTTCCTGATAGCCCCGATATCGGTGTATCTGCTTGAATACTACGACATAAGCGTGGTGAAGGTGCTTGACGTAAAGAAGCAGGACATAAGAATGAAGTTCGGAGAAGCTTTCGAGGACCTTGCAGCTGGTAACGTTACAGAGAGGTTTGATGACATAGGCAACTATGAAACAATAAAGGCAGAGCTGCGCGAAGCTATAATAAACCCGATAGAGGAGCGAGGAGTGTCCCAGGCGTATCATCTCCAGCCATCTAAGGGCATACTGTTCTTCGGGCCGCCAGGCTCCGGAAAGACCATGATGATGAGGGCCCTTGCAAACGAGATACACGCTGGGTTCTTCTATGTAAAGGCGACAAACCTGATATCTGCTTATCCTGGCGAATCAGAGCGCATGATAGTGAACGTGTTCACCATAGCGAGGAAGAACGCGCCATGCGTTCTTTTCATTGATGAGATAGATTCGGTGGCATTGAGCAGGGAGAACCCAAGCATAGACGATACGCACAGGCATGCGCTTTCGCAGATACTGGTTGAGATGGACGGCTTCCAGAAAGTGAACAATGTTATAATAGTGGGGGCGACCAACAGGCCTGATCTGCTCGACAAGGCGATAACAAGACCTGGAAGATTCGACAGATTGATATACATGCCGCTGCCGGATCTTGCAGGGCGGAGGAAGATATTCAAGATATACCTGGAGCACCTGCCTACTACAGAAGACATAGACCTGAAGCAGCTCGCTGAACGCACAGAGAGGTACTCTGGTGCAGATATAAAGGCAGTGTGCGACAGCGTTGCGCAGATGGCAGCGCACGAGGCAACCAGCGAACACAAGATACTCCAGATAACCCAAGAGGACATACTAAACGTGGTAAAGTCGTCAAAGCCCTCCACTTCGCTGGCGCAGCTAGATGATTACAAGAGGTTCAGGCTGGACTTTGAGCGCAGCGCGTTCAAGAAGGAAGGGGAGGAGAAGGAACAGCCCCAGGCCAAGATGGACGATGTTGTTGGGCTAGAGCCTGCGAAGAAAGCCGTGAGAGAGGCAATAGAGATACCGCTGGCGCACCCAGAGCTGATAAAGAAGTATGACATAAAGACGATAAACGGCCTTCTCATGTTTGGCCCGCCCGGCTCAGGAAAGACGATGCTGATGAGGGCAATCAGCAGCGAAATAAAAGGGGTAACAATGCTTGAGCTGAGCGGCGCAGAGCTTTCAGAGGCAGGGCTAGAGGCCGCCACATCAACAATAAGGGAGATATTCAATAGAGCGAAGGAGAACGCCCCATCAGTGATATTCATAGAAGAGATTGACGGGGTAATACCAAAGAGGGAAGGAGCAACCGAGCTGGGCGCCCAAATAACGGCCGAGATGCTTAAGGAGATAGACGGCATAAAGCAACTCTCAAACGTGGTTATCGTAGCGGCCACGAACAGGCCAGAGATGCTTGACCCTGCAATACTAAGGCCGGGAAGGTTTGACAAGCTGATATTTGTCAAGCCCCCAAGCCCTGCCAACAGGGCCGAACTTTTCAGGAGGTTCCTTGCAAACGCGCCATGCGGATCCCTGGACTACCAGAAGCTTTCCCAGGAGACAAAGGGCTTCACCGGAGCAGACATAAGCGCGGTATGCAGGGAGGCAAAGACAGTTGCGCTTGAAAGCGAGCTGAGCACCGGCTCAGAAGGCAAGGTGACAATGGAAACGCTTGGCACGATAATAAAGAACACGAGGCCATCTGCCCCAGACGAAGTGGTGGCGCAGTACATGACATTCTTACAGAGATACGGGCAGAGATGATGGGCCTGGATCATACTCCACAGCTACTCTAAACTTCCCCTTCCTAGCAACCAAATCAATCCCTCCACTAAAACGCATTTGACTAAGCTTATAAATATTCCCAGTGTACCTTTATACTGAAGGTGTGGATTTGCCTGACAAACTGGGGTCTCGGGAGAGGTTCCTTAGGATTTACGCCAATATGCCTTTAAAGCTTAGGGACGAAATAATACTTGTGCTGAATGGAGAACCGATCACCTGGAACGCTGCGTACGTAGAGGTTTCGAACAACAGCGAGAAAAGCAAGGAGATTTTAGCGAAACTTGTTGAGCTGGGATTTATATGACTGATAAACTGAATAAGGAGAAGATGGAGATAGTAATAGCCAGGCTTAATGTACTTCCAGGCAACAGGAAAATTGCAATAGGGTCATATGGGTCGTATACCCCACAAGAGCTGATACAGCACGTAAAGGATGGCGACGAGCTCGGCAAGAAAGTCGTTGAGATTCAAGTTGCCTTCATAACAGCAATAAAAGAGGGTAAGATATATGGCAAAGTACCTGTTGATAACAAGACCGATGCATGATGACACTACCGCGTATCTTCATGCGTGGAGCAAAGTTCTGATAGATGCTGCAACTCAGCACGGATTCAAGGTATTGAACTTGGAAGGCGTAAAAGCGATCCGTAAGAATTTAGAGAGCTATAGCAAAGTGGGACCTGCCTTTATAGTGTTCAATGGACACGGTGATGAGAAAAGTGTGACTGGGCACAATAACGAGGTGCTGGTCAAAGCTGGCGACAATGAAGCCATGTTGAAAGAAAGTGTAGTTTACTCTATAACTTGCCGTTCTGCAAAAGAGCTAGGAGTTGCAAGCGTAAACGCAGGCGCAAAAGCATATGTAGGTTATAGGGAGGATTTTGTTTTCATGGTGGATAAGAATAAGGAAACGAGGCCACTTGAGGATGAGATTGCAGGCTTGTTCTTGAGTCACTCGCAAACGTTTTCGAATTCAATCATAAAGGGGAATTCTGTTGGGGATTCGTACGAAAAGGCCAAAAATGAACTGTTCCGTAATTTTACCGCCTCACTTGTTAGCGATCCTAGTATGGCAGAATGGTTGTGGTGGGACTACTCAAACTTTGTTTGCTTGGGAGATGCGCGTGCTGCTATTTAAAGCCACACAATTTCATCTATCAACATATGGGCCTGCGGAGAATCGAACTCCGGTCTCAAGCGTGTAAGGCTAGTGTCTTACCATTGGACTACAGGCCCCTAGTTTGGTTTAGGGTTAAAACATTATATTACTTGTTATTTCGGTTCCAGCACTGCGTTTTCTATTATATATCTGCCAACATTTCCCTTCCACTCTGTCCTGGACTTTTTTACAACAATCCTTTTTTTGAACAACGGCGCGTCTAGCACGAACGATTCTGCTTCTCCACCTTCAAAAGAAAGGTTGATTCTGTACTTGTTGTGCAGCGCAACCAATTTCTGGATCATCTTGTCGTCAAGCCTTTTGCCAAGTATGCTGTTGTCGAACCCTTCTGCTGAAACCTGGGTAACAATCACGTCGAAATTCTTGGCCAGTTCGTTTAGCTCTGCCAAGGAGTCAATCCCCCACAAGGGCGCATGGTGCGCTATCCCAAGCCTTTCGCAAACGCTGTTTACCCTGTCCCTCTGGTATGTGCTTGCTACAGCTCCTGTCACCAATTCCGTAACGTAGTTCTCAACAAGCGCCCTTTCCAAGTCTTCAAGCTCCTTCTCCTTCTCTCCAGCTGTTGCAAACATCACGTGCTTTATCTCCATGGCTTCTGCCTGCAGCGCTGTCCACTTTATGTTAGGCTTGTGGAACATGTAGCTAAACTCATTCTGCGAATCCATCGATATTAGAAGGTCTATCTCCTTGCCCTGCTCAATCATCTTGTGTATTGCAAGAGTAGAGTCCTTGCCCCCGGAATAGAGCACAGCCATCATTTCGCATCACTCGAAGGGCAGATGTCCATTAGCACGCATCTCTCACAGTACTTTCTCCTCGCTGTGCACACGTCGCGGCCAAGCGCTATGAATAGATGAGAAACGTTCCTCCAGTCCCTTTTCGGTGTTATCTCCATGAGCCTTCTCTCTATCTTCTCGGCATTTTCCGTATTGTAAAGGAACAGCCTGTTTGCAACCGTAATGCAGTGGGTGTCTATGGCTATTCCATAGTGCTTTCCAAATGCATTTGAGAGAACCACATTTGCCGTCTTTCTTCCCACTCCGGGCAGTGTGAGCAGTTCATCCATAGTGTCAGGAACCTTCGAATGGAAGTTCTTCACAACAATTTTTGCTGCGTTTATTATGTTCTTACTCTTGTTTCTGTAGAAGCCGAGGCTCCCTACATATGGGTAGAGCTGCGACTGCCTTAGCCTGATGTAGTCTCTTGGCCTTGGAAACCTCTTGAAGAGCCTTGGGGTTGCCCTGTCAACCTGTGCGTCAGTGCACTGCGCTGAGAGTATAGTTGCAACCAGCAGTTCCCAGCTGCTGCCGTGGCTTAGCGATGTCTGCATTTCGCCCTTATATTTTCTCTTGAGCCGTCTAAGGATCAGGCCTATTTTCTTTTCTGCGCTTTTTCTTGCCATGTAGAATACCACTCAAAGAATGCCTTTAACGCCTTGTACCGATGGGAGATCCTGTTCTTTTCGTCTATGCCAAGCTCTGCAAAGCTCCTTCCATTGTGCCCCAGCGGCGCAAATATTGGGTCATACCCAAAGCCACCGGTTCCTACCTCTTTGTAAAGCATCTCCCCCTCAATCCTGCCAACAAAGGTCTTTGTTGTGGCGCCATCGTGGAAACTGACCGCGCATTCGAAATACGCAGACCTGTTCTCCTTGCCCTTCATCAGGTCCAGCACGCCCTCCAACCCAATGGTCGCCTGCGCCTGTGCAGAATATACCCCAGGAAAGTCATTGAGGGCATTTATGAACAATCCAGAGTCGTCAACTATGAGCGGCTTCTTGAGCCTTTTGTAAGCGTCAGCCGCGCTGAACTCGGCAACTTCGCCAAGTGAACCAGCCTGGATCTCCAGTTTCTCTATGCCGTCCTTTGGCATCTCTAGCCCAATTCCATATTCTATCGCGACGCGTTCCGCTTCCTGGAACTTGCCCTTATTTCGTGTGACTATCACAAGCTTCATAAAACCAGCAAAGCGGTTGGTTAGTGATATATAGCTATAGTGTTATTAATTCCTTATGGCAGGCGCCAGGCTCCTTTCTGGGGCGGATGCGAACAAGCTGGTCGATACCCTTAGCAAAACATACAAGGATGCGAAATACTACCTGAATTTCAAGACTCCTATAGACCTTGTTGCAGCAGCGATCCTTTCTGCACAAACAAGGGACGAGGTTACTAATGCGGTGACCCCCAAACTATTTGAAAAGTACAAGACAGCAAGGGATTATGCAAACGCAGACCCGGAGGTGCTTTATGGATATATCAGCAGAGTCAGCTTTGGCGGCAACAAGGCAAAAAGCATAATCAACACAATGAAGATCATACAGGAAAAGCATGATGGCAAGGTGCCAAACAAGATGGAGCAGCTGCTCGAGCTCCCCGGAATCGGCAGGAAGACCGCAAACACCATACTTATAAACGCTTACGGTATAGTTGAAGGGATCCCGGTTGACACATGGGTGATAAAACTTGCGCCAAGGCTGGGCCTTACTAGAAATAAGGATCCAGAAAAGATAGAAGAAGACTTGATGAAGACACTGGACAAAAAATACTGGCACAATGTGACATATGTTTTCAAGAGGCACGGAAAGACGCTCTGCGACAAAGTGCCGATATGCAGCAAGTGCCCTGTAAGCAAGCTCTGCCCCAAGAACGGGGTCACAAAGATGCTTTAATGCGCGTACTAGCAGATTTCCACATCCATTCAAGGTTCGCAATGGCTTGCAGCAGCTCTATAACTGTAGATGGCATAGAACAAGCATGTGTTGAGAAGGGGCTCAACTTGGTAGGCACTGGTGATTTTACCCACCCCACATGGCTGCAGGAGCTGAAAAGCACACTTGAACCTGCGGAGCAGGGACTTTTCAAAATCAAAAACTCAAACAGCGGGGTACGATTTGTGCTGAGCGGCGAAGTCTCCACGGTTTACAATGTCAACGGCGCTTCGAAAAGGATCCACACGTGCATTCTGATGCCTGACTTCGAAAGTGCAGGCTCCCTTAATGAGGCGCTCGCAAGGAGAGGCGACCTGAAGTCAGATGGAAGACCACAGGTTTCAATGACTGCTTCTGAACTGGTTGAATTAGCAATCTCCGCATCAAAAAGCGCGCTCGTATTCCCAGCTCACATATGGACGCCGTATTTTGGCGCGCTTGGGATGAAAACAGGATTTGATTCCATAAAAGAGGCGTATGAAGACCAGGAAAAGCACATATACGCGGTGGAGATGGGATTGTCTTCTAACCCTGCAATGAACTGGCGGGTTTCAGAGCTTGACAAGTACACGCTGCTTGGCAACAGCGACATGCATTCGCTGCCAAAGCTGGGCAGGGAGATGAATGTATTTGAGATAAGCGAAAAGGAGTTATCGTTCAAGGCCTTCACAGAAGCTATAATCAAGAAAGACAAGAAAATTTTCAGGTTCGTATTGAAGTTTTATCCAGAGGAGGGCAAGTACCACTTCGACGGCCACAGGCAGTGCGTGGTTTCTGTTGACCCTGAAAAGCACAATGTTACGATGTGCCCGGTTTGCGGCAAGAGGCTCGTAGTAGGGGTGATGCACAGGGTAAACGACCTGGCAGACAGGCCGCCTGGTTTTGTCCCAAATGGTTCCATACCATACATAAGTGCAGTCCCGCTCCGCGAGGTGATTGCATACGTTACAAGGAAAAGCGAGACCTCTGTTGCTGTAGAGAAAGCCTACAAGGAACTGATCTCAAACACAACAGAATTCGACGTTCTTGCAAGCATGCCGATAGAAGAGATAACAAAGAATTCAGGCCCAGAAGTGGCGCAGGCGATCAGGAATGTGAGGGAGAACAAAGTCACGATAGTGCCAGGCTATGACGGGATATACGGCAAGGTTGACCTGCTGAACAGGGAATCAAAAGCAGACATGTCATCTAATTGGAAGCAAAAGGGGCTAAAACAATTTGAAGAAGCTTCCTGAGCACAAGTGTGAATCCAACCTTTTTGTTGCTAGCCATGTACTTGTTCCTGAAACTCGCCAGCGCTGCCCTGTCTATTACGCTCCTGTAGTGCTTCAGCGCAACCAGCGATGCAAATATCACTGCGGCGAAAGCCACCTCTATAGTAAGTAGGTAGTTGCTTATGGTGAGCATCAGGCTGTATGCCTGCACCCCCCTTATAACAAGGAAGGTTGCGACCGCGACCATGGCGTCAAGAAAAACAGAGAGATAGGCAAGCCTCTCAAGAGTCTTCTCCATTCTTTTTATTCGCTGGAAGTCATTGTAGTACATATGGCATCTGGTCTTGGTTTGTCGCCGCCAATTGATAATTATTAACAAAGGAAATGCTTAAAAAATGTCTATACAACAAATGCTACTGGAAGTTCTATGGGAGTTTCAAGGCATAGGGTGCCTCTTGCATGCTATCTCCTCTTGAAAAGGGAAAATAAGCTCCTGCTAATCAGGAGGTTCAATACCGGATGGCAGGACGGCGACTACACGCTTGTGTCAGGCCATCTCGATGGAAACGAGAGCGCAAGGATGGCAATGCAAAGAGAAGCAAAGGAAGAGGCAGGCATATCCGTGGAAGTCAGAGACCTGAGGATCATATACGTTCTTCACAGGCTAGATAATAGCACTGGTGAGGAGTACATCGATTTCTTTCTCACATGCGACAGCTGGGCTGGGGAACCAAGCAACATGGAGCCCCAGAAATGCGACGACATGAAGTGGTTTGAGGTGGATAAGCTGCCAAAGAACATCACGCCGAATGTTGCTTTCGCGCTAGAAAGAATAAGCAGGAAAGAGTTCTACGGAGAGCTCGGTTTTAATATGAAGACTCATGGCGCATGAATTATTACCGCGCCAGTTGAGCCTGTGGCGCCGTTGTCTCCATTACCGCTGGTTCCTGCTCCTCCATTTCCTCCACCCCCTGCTGTTATTCCATTGTAAGTATATCCAGCGCCTCCAGCAGGGACTGCGCCGTTGTTGTTCCCAGAACCTCCACTGCCATTTCCATCCCCTCCGAATCCTTTGGTTCCTGCCCCACCACCGTTAGCAGAATAGGAGCCAAAGCTGCTGACTCCACCTCCTGACCCATTATTCCCATCAGCCCCTGATCCAGGGCAGCTTCCGCCGCTGCCACCACTACCGCCACTCCCGCCGCTGCCAACCGTCACAGAGTACATCTGTCCAGGAATTACTGATAGCGTTTCAGTTGTAACATAGCCGCTTCCTCCACCCCCACCAGTGCCGCCATCAGTTGTGCTACAAAGCCCCGAATGGCCAGGTATGCTTGTCCTTGTGCTTCCACCACCTCCTCCACCCCCACCACCACCGCCTATTATAATGACGTTTATCACGTAGACTGCGCTCGGGACCGTGTAGGTGAAACCCACGCCAGAGCCAGTGTAAGTAGTATAGGTTTGCGAAGGAGCGGGGGTTACAGCCAGCGTTTGCGTGCTTGATTCAAACGAGGCCGCATAAGCGCATAAATTGTGCGTAACCTCTGCATCTGCGAGGTTGTGCACCGTGTCTGTTGCAGACGTCCCTGAAGCCGAGGAGCTTGCAACTATGCACGGAGTCGTCATTGTTGATATGTCAGTGTAGCTGCAAGCAGACAGCCCAGTCGGGGCCGTGCTCTGGCAGGAGCTTGTGCCATAATCTATTATGTTTGATGGGCCTGCGCAACTGACTCCTGAGCACGACGACGTGAACGTTACAGGAAGGGCGCTCTGCCCAGAACCCGGCGATACTGTAAGGGTTACCGTTCCTGGTGTCTCAACAACAACACTTGTGCTTGAGGAATTAACGCTTTCATTAACCGAGTCTTCTACGCCAAGCAGGAACGAATACGTACCTGTCGGTGTTGTTCCTGTTGTTGAGAACTGGTAGGAAGTGGATATAGCTCCGGATATAGCGGAATATGAGCCTGCCCCAGGGGCCTCCTCATACCACTGGTAAGTATACGCACCGATGCCTCCGCTTGCCCCTGAATCAGAGATTATCGAGTAGCTCCCCTGGCCTATCGGACTGGGTGATGCCGACGGAGCCAGGATTGAAAGGGCAGTGGGCCCGGTTATCGCATTTGAAGTTGATACTATTGCAGAAACCTGGCCCAATCGCACAGGAACGTTGGTCGTGCTTCCAGAATTTTCTCTCAGCCAAAGGTATCCGCTGAACGTTGCACCAAGCACCTGGTTCCCTGGCATGCACTGGAATACCGCCTGTGCAACAGAGTCAGAGTAGAGCGTTATGCTTGTGAACGAGAACGACCCGGGCGCATTCGCAGTGGAGGTGCAGGAAGTGCCAGTTACCTTTACCGTAGAGGTGCCAACCTGGCCTATATTGACGCTCAGCCACCCGGTTGTGCTGAGCATCGGGTCCTGGCAGGTATATCCTGAAACTGCAAGGCAGGCCTGCCCCTGGAAAGAGGACCCTGTAAACACGCCAAGCTGGTAGAGCACGCCAAGCACTATCGCTATTATCAGTATGGCCCATCCATAGGTCATCAAATATTCCATAGCGCTCTGCGCTTTTCCACATCTCTTCAACGCTATCAATAAACCACTTTTCATGCCAGAATGCCAGCCAAAGTATAAATTAGTATAACAGCCGCAACGCATATATATCTACTCGAAACTAAATATCGTAAGTAATAAGCTACATTAGCAGTAACAGCTGAAAGTTTTTTGCAAGCGTGTTTTTATGAAGCAAGCAGAGCTGAGAGGCAAGATAGTCGCCGCAGTGCGGATACGGGGCAGGGTCAACGTGAGGTCGACTATACAGGAGACGATGGACAGGCTGAACCTTAAGAGGGTAAACAACTGCACGATAATAAAGGTGAACGACCCATATCTCGGAATGCTGAAGAAGTGCGTGAACCATATAGCTTACGGTGAAGTTGACGAGAAGACGCTCTCATCATTGGTAACCAAGTTCAAGCTCAATGTTGATCCAAAGGGCGTGATCAGCGGAAAGGTTGAGATGAGCGAAATAAAGGGCAAGATGCCGATGAGGCTGCATCCCCCAAGGCACGGAATGAAGAGCACGAGAAGGAACTTCAACCAGGGAGGCTCTCTTGGCTACATGGGCAAGGAGATAAATTCATTGATAAACAAGATGGTATAATGGTGCTTAGAAGGCAGAAGAAGAACAGAAAGTACTTTGGCACAAGAAGGTGGGGAGTAGGCAACATAAAGAACGCAAGGGGAGCAGGGGACAGGGGAGGCTCTGGCTCTGTTGGAAGGCTTAGGAAGCACGATTTCACCTACATAACTGCAAAGGCGCCTTGGATGCTCAGGAAGAAGGGATTTGCCCCCATAGGCAGGAAGAGGCTAAGGGAGATAACACTCACACAGATAAATGAGATGCTGAAGAAGCCCGGAGAAAAGCAAATGCTTGAGTTCAGGGGCTACAAGGTGCTGAGCAACGGTGAGCTTGAGAAAGCGGTTACAATAAGGGCAACAGGATTCTCGAAGAGCGCGATGGAGAAGATAACGAGCTCTGGAGGGCAGGCCATAATGTTTGGAGCTGAGAAGAGGGAGGCGAAGGACGAGGCAAAAAGCACGGCTTAGCTATTTATTTTGTCCCATAGCATAGAATTAGGGTAAGCGTTTACATGGCAGAGTCACTGAGGATAGCATTTTTCACAGATAGTTTCCTTCCAGCCCGCGACGGGGTTGTAACTTCAATACTCAATTTCAGGAGGGAGCTGACAAAGAGAGGCCACGAGGTCTACATATTTGCGCCAGGAGATGAGCAAACCCAGAAAATGGCAAAGGGGCTGAAGAACGTCTATCTGATAAAGGGTATGAAGTTCAAGAAGTACCCTCAATACAGCCTTGCTCTGCTTCCCTTCTCTTCCGCATCAAAGTTCGATGAGATAAATCCGGACATAGTGCATTCGCATACTCCTGTAATAATGGGGACATGGGCGCTCTACCTAGCAAAGATGAACAAGATACCAATAGTGAGCACATTCCACACTCTGTTCACGGACAAGGCGATAATAAAGGCTTACGCAACAGAAATGGCAGCAAACTTCTGGCAGAAGTACTCGTGGAAATATGCAAGGTTCTACTACAGGAAGTGCAACGCGGTGATGGTGCCATCCATGGCTATAAGGAAACTGCTCTCAAGCAAGCACATAAATGACACTTATCTTGTGCCTAATGGGATTGACACCTCAAGGTTCAATACAAAGGCCGATGGAAAAGCAGTAAGGAAATCGCTGCTAAAAGGGAATAAAGAGCAGATTGTGCTGTGCGTCGGCAGGCTCAGCACAGAGAAGAAGCTCGAGGTGCTGATAAGGGCCGCGCAGCTGTTGAAGAATGAGAGTATAAGGTTTGTGTTTGTGGGAACCGGACCCGCAATGAGCTCATACATGAAGATGGTTGAAAGGCTTGGCCTTACAGACAAGATCACGTTTACAGGATTCGTGAGTGACAGGGAGCTCCCAATGTACTATGCAGCTTGTGATATATTCTGCATGCCCTCAACATTTGAGACACAGGGAATAGTGGCTCTGGAAGCCATGGCAGCAGGTAAGCCAGTTGTCGCAGCAGACAGCCTAGCACTCAGGGACCTCGTACAGAACGGCGCGAATGGCGAGAAATTCACCCCAAACGACAGCAAGGACTGCGCAAGGAAAATAAAAAAGGTTATAAATAATGTAGCATCATATAAAGAAATGGCCGAAACGGCAAAAAGCTATTCCGTAGAGGCAACAACTGGCAAGTTGCTTGAAGTATACAGGAAAGTGATAAGCGAGGCCACAGTTTGAATATTTTTCCAGGAAAGGGGATTTACTGACAGATTCACAGATAGATGAACAGAGAACCATGCAGCATGCTCCAATTAAGGGGAATGCTCGCCAGCAAGACAGGCAATCATTCAGCCAGATGCTTAATGCTGCAATAAAGGACTCGAGCGACCCTGAGGTGGCAAGGCTAAAGACCGAGATAGACTCTGTAAAGAGGCAGAGGAGCGATGCGATAGCAAAGGTCAAGGAGAACAGGAGGAGGCTCGGCTACAAGGAAGCCGAGGCAGTGGCGGTCGCAAAACTGCTGGAAATAGAAAAGGCAAAGGACAAGGACAATTCAAAGAGGAAAAGGATAGGCTACCTGAAAAGGCTGAAGAACAAGCTTGAATTCAAGATATCAACTGAGGCGACGTCGCTTGCAGCGGAGAAGGAGCTGGTCAGGCAGATAGCTGAGATAAACAAGGAGCTAGGCGAGGCCTACAAGGCGATAAGGCTTGAGAGGAAAAGCGAGTTCGTGAAGAAAGACATAGAAACCTACAGGGCAACTATGTTTGAGCTTGAAACAAAGATAACTGAATATGACAAGAAGCTTGATGAATTTTATGGAAGGCTTAGAAAATTGTTAGGCATGGATGGCAGGATGTCCAGGAGGGAGCAGCCGCAGAAGAGGAAGGCGCCAGCTCTGGCAGTGTCGCAAGAGATAAACCTTGAAGACATAGCAGTGATAAAGAAGAAGGACAAAAAGCCAAAAGAGGAGGATGCCTAACAACAAGGTAAAATAAGAGTTGATGGAAAGTGAGACTGACATTCTTAGGAGGAGCAGAGGAAGTAGGCAGAAGCTGCATAATAGTTTCTACAGAAAAAACAAGGATAATGCTAGATGCAGGGGTAAAGGTAGAGTCCAGGAACAACGAATACCCGGAAGTGACAGATAGGGAAGCAAGGTCACTTGATGGCGTCTTCCTTACACACGCGCACCTTGACCACTGCGGATTCACTCCCCACCTGTTTGCAAAGGCCTATCAGGGCAAGATATACGCCACAAAACCAACCCACGAACTGCTTAATGTTCAGATCGCAGACTACATGAGGCTTTCTAACCCGAGGGATGTTACAAAGGAAGCCCTGCAAAGGATGAGCAAGAGCGTCAAGGTTGTAGATTACAGGAAACCAATGAAGATAAAGGACCTCATAGTAGAATTTATACCAGCGGGGCACATACTGGGAAGCGCGCTGATAAAGGTGACCAATCAGGGCAAGAGCCTGATATATACAGGGGACATAAACCTTACAACAACAAAGCTTCTTGAGGGGGCAGACCTGAAGGACCTTTCAGCCAGCACCCTTATAACAGAGAGCACATATGGAGGCAAGGACGACGTGTTCCCAAACGAGAAGGAGCTGGCAAAGGCAATGGTGCACAGCATAAAGCACACCCTGCTTTCTGGTGGAAAGGTAATAATACCGAGCTTTGCTGTGCAGAGAGGCCAAGAGGTACTTCTATTCCTAGACGACTTCATGAACTCCGGAGTACTCCCAAAGGTTCCTATATATGTTGATGGAGCGATAGGCAAGGTTCTCAGGATCCACAGGCACAACGTGATATTCTGCAGGAAGGAGATACAGTCAAAGATACTCATGAGCGACTACGACCCATTCAAGAGCGACAACTTCGTCATGGTAGAAGCAAAATCCATGAGGCAGAAGATAGTCGATGGCGATGCCTGCATAATAGTTACTACAGCAGGAATGCTGACAGGCGGCCCTGTTGTGTTTTATCTGAAGAGGTTGGCAAAGGATTCGCTGAACAAGCTGATACTTGTGGGATTCCAGCCAGAGGGCACGGCCGGGAGGGCGCTGCAGGACGGAGCAAAGGAGATAGACTTCCATGATGAAAGGCTAAAGGTTTCCCTGTCTGTAGAGGTCTTCCACATGTCTGCCCATGCGGACAGAAGACAGTTAGAGATGATACCCAAGAAGATCGCAGGCCTACAGAACATATTCATAGTACACGGAGAGAAGAAGAAGGCCGAGGCGCTCAAGGACTTCTTCAAGAACAAGTACCATGTTGTTATTCCAAAGATAGGCGAGTCATTCAACATATGAAAACTACACATATGTAAACAAACGAACAGGGGCGCAACGAATAAATACCCTTGTAAGTAAAGCATAAGGTTGCAGTCAAAGAGTGGGTATGGATGGCGTCAAACCCTAAGGCTAGAAGGTCGAGGTTCTCCAAGGAGGTGGAAGAGATAAGGAGAATGCGCGACCTCAATAGGATACTAAAGACGGGCGACATGGAAAACGCGCTGCTGTCTAATTCTGCAAAGGATTCAGAAACCATGAACGATAATGTGCTCGACACGCTGTTGAGCAATGCGAGCATGCACAGGCGAGGCGACGACAGGGACCTTGAGGTTATAGAGAGGCTTACGACCAGCATCTCCGCTGGGATAACAAGACAGAAACGGGTGAGGGTTGAAAGGAGCAGCAGGGGAGTGAAGATGAGAAGGAGCCTGCACATGGTGAAGAGGGCAAGGCCAAGGCCAAAGGCAAGGCGATTGAAAAAGAGGCGCTGACACAAGACTACAGAAAATAATTTAGTAGTGCTCAGTCATAAGCAATAACATGCGAATGTCAAGCGTGTACAAGGCGCAGAAGGGGTTGATAAAGGTGAGCCTTGCCACCGAGGGCAATGTCATAAAGGAGATAGAGATAACGGGCGACTTCTTCATGCTTCCAGAGGAGGCGCTTCCAACCCTGGAATGCAGGCTGACTGGAATGGCGCTGGAGCAGAAGGAGCTTGACCACGCAATAGAGGAGTTTTACCTCACCGGAGTGGAAACTCCGCTGCTCTCAAAGGAGGATTTTGTCAAAGCTGTGCTGGGTGTAAAGAATGCAAGTAAGGCTCCTTAATTTAGAATATCCTGAAGACCCGTGCATGAGCCTGGCCGCAGAGGAAGCTATATTCTCCGAGGTGATAAAAGGTAACTCGCAGCCAACATTTAGGTTCTACAGACATGCAAACGCAATAATTCTTGGTTGTTTCCAACTGGCCGAGCAGGAAGTCCACATGGATGTGGTAAAGGAGAATGACATAAAGATAGTAAAGAGGTTCACTGGCGGCGGAGCAGTCTACCACGACATGGGCAACCTGAACTACTCCCTGATAATGAGGGATTCTTTTGGCATAGGGCTCAATGTTACAAAGCTGTACTCAACAATGATAACAGGTGCGCTGGGCGCATTTAAGGATCTTGGAATAGACGCGCAGAGCGGCAAGCTCAATGACGTCACGATAGGAACAAAGAAGATACTTGGCGCAGCTGCCAGCATAAAGGAGAACGCTTTCGTTTTCCATGCTGCAGTGCTGGTCAATGTAAACCTGAAAACACTAGCCGCTGTGCTCAAGGTTCCTGGCGAAAAGCTCAGGGACAAGGGAATAAGCACAATACTTGAAAGGGTAACAAACATACAGCAGATATCAGGTAGCACGGTTGATGATGTGAGGTCTGCGTTGATCGACTCCTATTCAAGGGAACTTGGGCTTGAGCCCAAGGAAGGGGTGCTGACTGAAAGGGAAAGCGAGCTCGCAGTAGAGCTTTATGAGAAGAAGTACTCAAAAGGTGAATGGATCTACGGAAGGGAGATAATAAATATCGCCTGACGCCCAAGAAAACAGGAATGAATAAATAGGCTAATTCTTAAAGTTCATAAAATGGGCTCTTGGCTCAATGGTAGAGCGTCCGCTTTGCAAGCGGAAGGTTGCGGGTTCGATTCCCGCAGAGTCCATTTTACTTCAATTCTCGATTCCCCTATAGCTTGTTTATATAGCTTTGCTTCCATATACTTCCATGGCAGACAAGTACGCAAAAGTGCGAATCGCAGCGCTTCTCCAAAGGATAAAGTCTGACAGGTCGATATCAAGGGAAAACGTGCGCGCAGCTGACGATTTTCTTGCTTTCATGAGGGCAAAAGGGCAGAACGACGCGACGATACAGAAGCACCTCTACTGCTTCAGGCATTTTGTCAGCTCCCTCCCGCCAAAAGCGAATGTCCTGAAGGCCGACAGGCAGGAAATCGAGCGAGCTTTCGCAAAGATCGAGCAGCTCGACCTCTCAGAAGAGACAAAAAGGAACATAAGAGTAGTGATAAAGTCCTTCTACAAGCAC
>JASHRG010000027.1 GCA_030037495.1 Microcaldota archaeon
AGATCCTACGAATAACTGCTTCTCGAATGACATAATACCGACAATATACTAAACTGGATTAGATATTTATAAGTTGCCATATTAGCTGAGTCCGATCAGCACAACACCGACAAAGATGACTCCTACTCCAATCCATCTTATCAACGGTATGTCCTCCATTAGCACGGTTGCTGCTAGTATTGTTGCGAATATGTAGGCAAGGCCGCCTATCCCGTATGCCCAGCTAAGGTGCGACCTGCTAAGCACTGTTATGTATATCAGGGTTGATGCCGCATACGCAACAAGGCCAACAAAGAGCCAGAGCCAGAGAGAAGAAGGCACATTGAAAGCATACTTGAAGAAGAACTGACCAAATGCTCCGAGCAGTGTTGATACAAGCAAAAGGCCAAGGTTCCTTTTTCTGTTTTCCATTTTCATCAGCTTATTGAGAGGGCTATTATTACAATTCCTAGAAATACAAGCAAAACTCCTGATATCCTGTAAATTGAGAGCTTTTCCTTAAGCATTATTGCAGACAATAATGTTGTGAATATGAATGTGCTTGCGAATACAGGATAGACCACTGACAGGGGCGCATTCTGCAGGGCATAAAGATAAACAACAAGTGCAACAAGGTAGCCAAGCTGGCCAAGTATAACCCACTTGTTCCTGTATGCGCCTATTGCGCCAATTATTCCCTTGAGCTTCTGGGGAAGCCCTCTTTTATACAGAATCTGGGAAAATGAGGCGATCAGAGCCGCAATAAGTGTTATAAAGATGACTAAGTATATATTCAGCAATAATGACACCTGTGGGAGCTATGCAAGAAATAACCACGGAAATGGCGCTCTCTATAGCAGTGATAGTCCTTACTATAATCGCAATAGCCGTTTTTATAATTTCTGGTGCAGGGTTGCTTTTCTATGCGCTTTTCGTTGCTGTTGTGATAGTGATGTTCTATACATGGCAGAGAATATCTGCGCATGAGCCAACCGCAACAGTGGCAAGGCCTGCGCAGGCTCAGCATGAGAAGAGGCGCGCTGCCTCAAAGCCCAGGCAGCGTCGCAGGAAACGAAGCAGGGCCTGACGATGTTCATGAACACACTTATTATTGCGGAAAAGCCTAGCGTCGCGAATAGGATAGCTATCGCGCTTGGCAATGGCTCTGAGAAGAGGATGCAGGGCAAAGATAATGTATCTTATTATGAGATAGACAGCGATGAGGGGAAAATCTACATTGCAGCTGCGGTTGGCCACTTATTCACCATAAAGCAATCTGATTCAGGGAGGGGGTACCCGGTGCTCGGCATTGAGTGGGCGCCATCGGCTGATGTTGGCACAAAGTCAGAGCATACCAAAGCTTACCTTGATACTCTTGTAGAGCTTGGGAAGAAATGTCAGAAATTCATAAACGCGTGCGACTTTGACCTTGAGGGCACTGTAATAGGCACAAACATAATAAAGTACATAAACCATGGCAAGCTCTCTGACAATGCATCAAGGATGAAGTTCTCTACCACAACAACACAGGACCTGCTTGACTCTTACAAGCACCAGACCCAGCTTGACCTCAAGAACTTCTATGCTGGTGAGGCTAGGCACAAGCTCGACTGGCTCTGGGGGATAAACCTGAGCAGGGCTCTGACCTATGCTGTCCATGGCCAGAGCCTGAAGAATGCACTCAGCATTGGAAGGGTACAGGGGCCATCCCTGGCAATACTTGCAAAGCGCGAGCTTGAGATAGCCAAGTTCGTGCCAAAGCCCTTCTGGAGGATAACCGCAAAGATGCACAATGTAGAGTTTGACAATGTCAGAGGTGACATGTTTGACAAGAACACTGCAGCAGCTGCATTTGAGCACACAAGGGCGCACAGGGAGGGCGCAAAGGTGGATGATGTGGAACTAAAGGAGCAGCCTGTTGCGCCATATCCCCCGTTTGACCTCACAGCTCTTCAGATAGAGGCTAGCAGGGCCTTGCACCTTGACCCGTCAATGACACTGTCGATTGCGCAGTCGCTCTATGAAAAAGCCTATATATCATACCCGAGAACATCATCGCAGAAGCTTCCAACCGCGCTTGGGCTTCCGAAGATAATCTCTGACATAGCAAAAAACCCACAGTATGCAGAGCTTGCTTCAAGGCTTGCGAGGGAGAAGAGGCACAAGCCGGTAGAGGGCAGTAAGTCAGACGAGGCCCACCCGGCAATATTCCCGACTGGAGTTCTTCCTGCTTCGTTGAGCGCGCAGGAGTCAAGGCTCTATGACATGATAGTAAGAAGATTCCTCTCCGTGTTTGCTGAAAGCGCAGTTGTTGCAAGGGCAAAGGTAACAGTAGCAATTGGAAACGAGAAGTATGTGGCAAATGGCTCAAGGATTGCGAAGCCAGGATGGCTTGAGTATTACACATATGCGAGGATTGACGAGAAGATGCTGCCTGAGTTCAAGAAGGGCAGCGCTGTGAAGGTTGATGATGTTGTGATGAAGGACCTTGAGACGCAGCCGCCCAGGAGGTTCACCAAGGCAGGCCTTATATCAGAGCTTGAGAAAAGGGACCTTGGCACAAAGGCAACGCGTGCATCGATAATAGACACCTTGTTTAGAAGGAGGTACCTTGAGGGCGCCACAAACATAACAGTTACAAAGTTCGGCCTTAGTGTGTATGAGACGCTTTCAAACAACGCGAGCATGATTGTAGATGAGAACACCACAAGGAAGCTTGAGGAGGACATGGATAAGATATCAAAAGGACAGATGAAAGAGGAGGACGTTGTTGAGGAGGGCAAGAAGGCGCTGATTGAGGCGCTTGACGAGTTTGACAAGCACAAGGAGCAGATAGCTATTGCGATGAAGAAGGGCCTCCACGAAAGCAACGTGATAGGAAAATGCCCAAAGGATGGAGGTGACCTTGTGATAAGGAGGTCAAGGTTTGGTAAGCAGTTTGTTGCATGCGCAAACTACCCCAAGTGCACCAATACCTATTCATTGCCGCAGAATGCGCTGATACTTCCAACAGGGAACACATGCGAGCACTGCCATACCCCATTCATAAAGGTGATAAGGAAGGGAAGGCGTCCCTTTGAGATGGACCTTGACCCAAACTGCATAACAAAGAAGGACTGGAGGGGCTTTGGCGAGCAGAAGCCAAATGGGGAGGCGAAGGCTGCTCCTGAAAAGCCTGTGAAAGCAAAGAAAACAAGGGCAAGGGCTGTGAAGAAGCCTGCTGCAAAAAGGAAAACAAAGAAAGCAAGGGTGGCTGATGATGAAGGAACAGAATGATGTGCTTGTGCCATTGCACTACAAGAGGCTTAAGAGGGGCCCACAGGTAATATTACCGAAGGATATAGGAATAATTATAGCGTACACAGGGGTAAATAAGAATAGCGTGTGCGTTGATGCTGGGACAGGCAGCGGATGGCTTGCAGGGTCACTTGCCCTGGTTACAAAGCATGTTACCAGCTATGACATAAGGGATGATTTCCTGAAAATAGCAGAAAAGAACCGTGAACTGCTGCAGCTTGACAACCTTGCGCTCAAAAAGGGCGACGTGACAAAGAGGATTGACGAAAAGGAAGTTGACCTTGTAACGCTCGACATGCCTGATTCTGACAAGGCTGTGAAGAACGCGCACAGGGCGCTGAAGAAAGGAGGGCACATTGTTGGGTATCTGCCGCACATGGAGCAGGTAAGGGCGTTCGTCTCCGCGCTCGGCAAGCTTAGGTTTGAGGATGTGCTTGTTGTTGAGGTAATAGCCAGGGATATTCTTGTAAGGGAGCAGGGAACCAGGCCTTCAACAAAGGGTGTCTGGCATACTGGCTACCTTGCATTTGGCACAAGGTCGTGATCTTATGAGGGCTTTTGCGTTTCTGCTTTCTCTTGCGCTGTTCTGCGCATTCTCTGCTGCTGCCTCTGCTCAGCTGATAACCCCATACCCATTTGTGTATGGAGCAACCTCGCTTCCAACTGGCATTGCCGCGTATGGGTTGAGCAACATCGCAGCAGGAACTGGCCCCTATGTTGTTGACACAAACACCGTGTTCGGCTATGCAAGGATAAATTCTATGAAAGCTTACAATGGCTCCCTTAGCTCCGCGCTTAATGTCTCTGATTATGGAGTGTCGCTGCAGCTTAACGTGGTGCTTAATGTAACATCAGGAAACAACACCTACGCCTACTGGCTGCAAGATGTTGGTGACTTCAACACTAGCAACATGACATTCTCATATGTGGACAACGTCTGGAATGCGACAAACGAGACTGCCAACATGTCAAACAGCACAATAGCTGGTCTTGGAAACGTGACCAGCACTGGGCCGCCGCCTAGCATATTTACTGACCTGTTCAACTATACCCCTGCAGAGAACTTCTACAGCTACTCTGCAAACTCTACATCTTATTCATTGCCGCTTTACTTTGAGCCAGTGATAAGGGTAACCTCAAACCATGGGTACCCCTATGTGCAGTTTGGGTATCTTGACAATGGTTCTGCTTACTTCTATGATAACACAACATTGTTGATACCTAACAGCAGATTCCACATTGAAGTGACTCCGTACAACCAGAGCGGATCCCTTCCAAACTCGTTCAACAGCAGCAACTTCTATGATGCTGAGCTCGTGTTTGGAGGCGAGGCAAGCGGCGCAACTGTGAATTTCGATAATGTCAATGCAACGCTCTGGATGGGCTACCTTAACGGTAGCAGCATTACGCCATTCCCATACGTCGCTGACTTCGGGTTCAATACAGCGGAGAACGTGACTAACATGAGTGTAAACCAGGGCAATGGGGTTGCTTTGGCAGGCACAGGGTATCTTGACCCTGGCGAAACCATTTCATTGTCTGGGGTTCCGCAGGGAATCTTTGTGCCAGGTCCCCCGGTTCAGCCAAGCGTGCCGACAACAAGCACTATGAACCAAACTTCCGCTTTCTCAGGCTCCCTGCCATCGCTTTCTCTTTCAGGGACAGACTACGCAATAATTGCAGTTGTTATAATAGTGCTTGCTGCTTATTACCTTATGAAGTCGAGGCAGAGGCCTGCAAACGCCGTGCAGCAGTAGCCGGACTTGCTTGACAATTATGTCAGGACTTCAGAATTGGTATCGAACCTGAAACCTATTCTCTGTAATGTAGAGCTCTCCAGCGCCCTAAGTATGATGTCTGCTCTGCCGTGCCCAGCCAGCCCTCTTGCGCCTTTCCTAAGTTCAAGGTGTATCCTTCCGTTATCGTCTACCGTGACCGTGTCATTGGCTCCTTTCATCTCTTCGATTGCTGCTACTATGGCAGCCCTTATGAAGCTGTCTGTGGGAAGGGCAGGATATATTACCTCGGCAGTTATGCCTTTTTCGGAATCCGGGTCCTCTCTGTTTATAACAACGCGTAGCGGCAGCTTTGGGAGCATTGCTATGAGCTCTCTGAGCTCTGCAACCTGCTTGTATTGCTTGTCCAGATCTATCGCCACTTCTCTGTGCTTCTCGCTTATTTCATGATAAGCGGCTTTTTCTTTCGTGTGCTCATCTATAGTCGCTTGCGCCTCGTTTGCGCGTTCTCTGAACGCTGTAGAGACTTTATCGTCTGGGTCAACGGTTATCATTCCTAATCTTGTTGCTGTGTTGAAATCTTCCACCGCCTTCTTAGCCTTCTTGAGGCGCTCCTCCCACTTCTGCTCAACGTATAATGCGCTTGATTCCCAGGACTCTGAGTGCAGTAGAGCGTCGATGTTAGTTACCTGTATGACCAACCCAGCACCCTGCAGCCCCTGCTGTAGGTATTCGAGCCTGTCCATTGATGCTTTCTGAATAAATGATGTCAGTTCTTCTGGGGTTAGGACCTTTCCAAATATCCTTACCATGGCAGCTTCCAGCGTTTTGGCAGCCTCTGGCCACTCTGCGATTTTCTTTTCGAATTGATCTACTGCAGTGCCCAAGGGAACTGCAGATTTTTGCTCTTCCAATGCCGCGAGTTTTGTAGTTGTCTCTTTTAGCCTGGCTTCTGCCTCTTTTAGCCTTGCATTAACCTCGCTGACCTCTTTTGCACGAACTCCGTCGGCCCTTGCAAGCTCCCTTTGCAGAGAGTCACGTTCCTCCTTGACGCGGGCGAGCACCTGCTCAGTTTCTGCTAGACGCTGCTGCGAGTCGTTAAGCTTATCCTCTGTTGCTCTGAGAAGCTCAGTGGCAGGGATTTGTGGCGTTACGTCCTCTATCTCATTATCCTTGTATTTGAAGGTTCTTGAGGGGGCAAGGGCTGCCTTTGCCACCAAAATGAGCTCGGCTACCACGGCTTTGGGAATGTTATAAAAGAATACTTCTCCTCTCTCTCTGTTACAATCCACTGACCCCTCTTTGAACTCGCCTCGCCTCTGGTGGTCCTTTTCTAAGTGCTCTTGCGCCAGGGCGCGGACAGAACCGGTGATGTTCCTTATTGTATCTGCCTTGAAATCTGTTATTGTTATCTTGAATACTGTCTGCTGCACAGTAGCCTGTGCTGAAGGCTGCGCGGCTAAACGGCTTGGAGATCCTCCACTCATGGTTACCATCTAATACTTAGGAAGCTTTGAGTTTATTCTGATATTTAAAGCCTCTTTTTCGATGAAGAAAGTAGAGAAAATATTGAGTTTTTGGCATTTTAAGGAAATGTGATGCTCAGCTTCGCTCAAGGGTAAAAAGGTGAGGCGTATGGATTGCATACGCCCCGGGTGGATGAGAATAGGGTTGTTACAGAATAAGCATCCTATTCGAAATGCGTGCTATTAATTAGACCAATATGTATTTATAGGTTTCGCAGGTACGGGAAATGACGAATATATACTTGTCTTTATAAACCCTGCCATATCATGAGGCTGGCTTTGGCTTGGAAGAAGCCCTAAACTTCTTTATCAGGTCAACTGCCTGGCTTACAGCCCTCCTTACATCTGCGTTTGTCCTTGCGCCAGTGCAGATTATCTTCCCATTCTTGAATAGTAGAAGCGCTGCCTTTGGCTCATGAACCTTGAATATTGCCCCTGGGAACTGCTCTGGTTCATAGTCAACGTCATGGGAGAGCTTTGCCAGCCCATAAAGATCAAGATCAAGTTGAAGATCAGCGCTGGCAACTATGTTCTCTACATGATAGGTGGGCTTTAGCACTACCCTTTTGTGCGGAGTAGATACCGCTCTGTCTGCCATCGGAACACTGCACTAGACTGGTAATCAAGGTATAAATACATTGCGACTAAATATTCACTGCAAAGCGGTTTCTATGACAAAGAGATCACATGGATTATTCGTGGGAAGGACAAGGCACCTGGCCAGGCACCACAAGCCAAGCGAGCTTGGGGTAAACGACTTCATCAAGGAGATAAAGATAGGTGACAAAGTTGCCATTGTGCCAAAGGGCAATTTCAGGAACATTCCGCACCCGAGATACAGGGGAAGGATAGGGATTGTGCAGGAGAAGCGCGGCTCTGCCTATGTAGTAAAAGTGAAGATAATGAGTGCATACAGGACACTGATAGTGCCAATAGTGCACCTTGAAAAGGCCTAGCCCGGTTCTGGGCTATACTATACCTTTATGTTCTGGAACGAGCGCAGCTCAGCCTGCCTCTTTGCTATGTTTGCCCTTAGCGGCTGCAGCCTCTTCCTCTGCGTATTGAGCACGCTTATCCTTCTGTCTCGTTCTGCCCTGAGCTTCTTCTGGCGCATAGCGTCCTTTGCCTTGTCTATCCTTTTGCCATAGCTCTTTCTCAGCCTTTTTTCCTGCTTGTCCAGCCTCCTTACAGAGCTGTTTAGCTTCCTTTCCATTGGCCTGAGCGCCCTGTTAACCTTCCTTGCCTCGCCGCTTGCCCACTGCCTAACATCGCGCCTAACTACATCGCCAAGGTTCCTCGCCCTTGTGAAGTTCTTTGCAGATGCCCTGTCAGGCATTGCTATGTGGGTGGCAAGCGCCTCTATGTCATTTGCGTGCCTCCGCTTTGCCAGCGTGTAAATTGAGAACCTGTCAAAGGAGCGGGCCCTGGCCTGTTTCAGTATGCCTGCCCTTACCTGTGGGGTTATTCCCTGCTGCGTGCTTCCCAGCCAGACAAGCCTTCCCTGCTTGTAGTAGGAAAGCACTGCTGGAGTCCTCCTGACCCTTCTGTCAAGTATGGTAACCAATCTGTCAGTGTACATCTTGTTCTGCGAAACCGATATTGGGAATGACTCCATCCTCCACGTAACCAAAGCGTCCATCTTTGGCCTTGCCGCCTTCTTAGCCTTAGCTTCTTCCGCCATAAATTTCACCCTCTATTTACACTAAAGAACTAATCTTTAAAAGGATTTGCTTCATGTGCGTAAAAGCTACTTGTTCGCGGATTCGCGAAGTGCCTCCCAGCATATAAATATCTGAAATCTGCTGAGGATTATTTGGATGAGGACTATAGGGCATGGTGGCATAGAGGAAAAGGCAATAGACAGGTTTAGCAGAGTCGCTGTGATCGAAAGCATAGCGCCTGAGCTTGGCAGGGCGCTGGACGGGCTCAGGAGGAGCATGAGGAAGCGCATGGGACCGGCGCCACGTGACACTGTGGAGAGGCTGGGGCAGAGCATTGACGCAGATCTCAAGATTGCGAGGAAAGAGGGAAGGCTGGCAGACAAGCTGTCAAGACTTACAAGGCGCTAGTACCTTCCGTACCTGTCCTCTCTTTTAACATAGGGCTTTGTGAACATGTAGAACCTTCCTGTTCCCTGAAGCTCCTCTATAACCCTATCGGTAATCAGCTTTGCAGGATCCTGCATAAGCGTAACCCTTTCCGTAATGTCCTTGAAGCTCTCGAATTTCTTCTCGTTCCTTGCCTTTAGTATAGCGTCCATGTGCTTCTTTCCTATTCCAGGAAGCAGTTCAAGAGAATGCTCCCTTATGTTCAATGGTCCTGCATTGTTGAAAACATCAACAAAGTGCTTCTCCCTGTCTTTCACTATCTTCGTTATTACAGCTGGGAGCTCTGACCTTCCGTGCTCTGTCAGCTCATTATAGGTAATCCTTGTCTTTATCAGCGCTATCTTGTCCCTTTCTGCCTTCCCTATGTACACCCTCTCGGTGGGGGCAAGCCTTATTCCTGGCTTTGGCACAGCCTCAAGTAACGTAAACCACTCTTCGCCTATCAATTGGGCAACGGGCTCGCTCCTTCCTGAGAAGGACTTCCCAGTGAGCAAGAAGTCGACAACAATTGCATACTCTTCTCTTTTCTCCTCTCCAAGCATGTTTTCAACCCAATTACAGATCCATTCATAGGAACACTTATGCGCTCCCCTTCAACACCGCAAGTATTGCGTTCACTTCCTCATCTGAAAACGTCTTGTTTTCATGGCTCAATATCTGCTTGAGAGTCATAGCGTTCTTTGGCATTATGTCCATTGCCTTGACCGCCGCCCTATCGCTTAGTCCCTGGTCTACCAGGGCCTTCCTCAACTTCTCTTGCTTTGCATCTGCCGCAAACTTCTTTGCGTGGTCGTAGGCGAGCTGCTGCTCGTAAGTAAGCTCCTTCTCCTTCTTCCTGTCTTCAAGGATTTCCTTGACCTCGTTGAGCGATGCGAGCTCCTCGCCTTCGATACCTTTGCCTATCATAAATGTCACTCCTTGACCCCTGTAATATTCTGGAGTTATAGTATATTAAGGTTTTGTTCGCTGAAAAACCGAGGTAAAAGTGCAAAAAATAAGAAAGTGCCACTAAACGTGCATTTAGAGAAGATATTTAAACTTAAATACATCTTCTAGTTTAGGCGATTTTCATGAAGTTATCCGACATATACAGCATGGATATATACAGCGATGGTGGACAGTATCTCGGTGAGGTAAGAGACGCAATAGTCGACCTTGAAAAGGGAGAAGTTAGCAGATTGTTGATGGAAGAGTGGAGAAGCTCAGACAGAGATGAGACAAAGAGATTGTTACAGCAGAAAAGCATATTGTACAAGAACATAAAGAACGTTGGTGATGTTGTACTTGTCTCAATGATAGGGCAGTCGCAGAGGCAGGCTGACACATCTGCAAGCAGTGAGGCATCAGAGCTCGCATCAAGGCGCTGAGCTTTTTTCTTAGGCACGCCAGATAAACAATCTGGCATTCTATTCCTCAATCCTTTTACTAAGCAATAAAAGGATATTTGTTTAAATCTACTGCGGTGGTACTTCTGAATCTTACTGCTCCTCTAAAGGATGAGGACCCTGAGATATACAAAGCGATAATAGAGGAGCTTGAGCGCCAGCAGAATGGCCTTGAGATGATACCATCTGAAAACTTCACAAGCATTGCTGTGCTCCAGGCCAATGGATCAGTACTCACAAACAAGTACTCTGAGGGTTATCCTGGAAGAAGGTACTATGCTGGGAACAAGTTCATAGACATTATTGAAAGCACTGCTGTTGATAGGGCTAAGAAGCTTTTTAGCGTTCCATATGCGAATGTGCAGCCATATTCTGGCTCGCCAGCCAATCTTGAGATATATATGGCATTGTGCAAGCCAGGCGACACCATATCAGGGCTTGACCTGCCTGATGGGGGGCATCTTACGCATGGCTTCAAGACAAGCGTAACAGGGCAGATATTCAATAGTGTTCCATATCACGTGAAGAAAGATGGCTATATTGACATTGATCAGGTAAGGAGAATTGCAATGGAGCACAAGCCCAAGCTCATCTGGAT
>JASHRG010000028.1 GCA_030037495.1 Microcaldota archaeon
AGCGATATGCTGCTCGGGCTTAGAAGCGCAATCCTCACAAGCCCATAAACACCTATCAGGGTCATAAGCGCGCTAAGTATTGCAGATGAATTTGCAGGCGCACTGCTATGTGCAATAGGAAGCCAGTCGCTTATCGAGAAGGGAAATACACCCATCTTGATAAAGAAGCCTATAGCAACCAGGGCGAGCGGAATCACACTAGGTATGGCTACAAAGCTGAAAGTTCCGGTAAGTACATAGGCGTACGCCATCCCGGCTATAATAAATACTGTGCTAAGTTCACTGAACGCTGAAAAGACAAACGCGGGTCCGGCATCCTTCTTGTACATACCTATCATGAGATATCCTGATATGGACATCAACTCCCAACCAGCAAGGAATTCAAGGAAATTATTCGATAGCAGTATTATCGCTATGCCAAATGCCGCAGCTATGAACATCGGCGCAAGCCAACTGTGGTGTTTGTCATAACCTATCGAATACCAGGAAGCAAGTATCAGCACAATTGCTGATATCAGATAAAAAAAGGTCAGAGTACTTAACCCGGCCAATAGAACCGCGTATCCTGCTAGAAGTATTGATGATAATATAAGCAGCATATATCCGGCTTTCTTTGAAATTAAGGACGCCAGCAGCGATACCACAAATGGTATTAGAAACACAAGTCCGTTCATTTCGAAGACACCTCTTTCGCTTTCATTATTCCTTTAAGGATTGTATATGGGTTAGGCGGACATCCTGGTATGTATACTATAGCTTCCTTGCTCAGTCTTGGGCTTTTGCCAATCATGCCACCAGACATTGCGCACGCTCCCAAAGCGATTATGAGCTTTGGCTCGGGCATGGCATCGTAAGCATTTTCAAGCGCCTTTACCATTTTTTCAGAGTACACACCCATTATTACTAGGGCATCAGCGTGTCTTGGTGTATTTGTAAAGAAAAGTCCAAGCCTGTTAAGGTCATAATGTGGCGTTTGAAGTGCCTGGAGCTCAAGGTTGCATGCGCCACATGTTCCGGAATCAACCTGGTACAGGTAAAATGATCTCTTGAATTGCTCGAACTTCTTAACTGTGGCATTACTGTTTACTATTGGCTCCATAACGCTCTGCGCGTATTTTTCTGCCGGATATTTTTCTGTCCTTCCAAACTTTCTCAACCCCTTAAGGAACCATATATTTGTTTTCATACAAATTTCACCGCTATTTCCGAGATCCATATGCCAAAGCTTTCCCAATTGAAATGAAAGTCTGTAAACACGTTATTGACAGCCGATTTTTGGAACGCAGGAAGGTTTACTGCCGATGGCGTGAGCATACTTATTTTCTTTATTTTCCCGGCATTCAGTTTCACCAGATATGCAACGTCCCCAGAAGGGGATTCTATTCTTCCAATTCCCTCGCCGGTTATGCTCCTGCTTGATCCAGATTTATTGTGCCTTCCGAGCTGCGATTCTGCCTTTCTTATAAGTTCCATCGATCGGAATATTTCCTCAAACCTGATTATGAAACGGCTCATCGCATCTCCTACTATTCCTTCCTCTACTATCGGTGAAAAGTTGAGTTCCTTATACGGCAGGCTCTGTGAATCTAATCTAGCATCAAATTTAAGCCCTGAAGCCCTTGCAACAGGTCCAACACAATCAGCAGTGATTATTTTGCCGTTGTCTTGGAGTCGATCCACAAATATCTTTGACTCCAAGAGTGTATTATAAACATCTTTGGCCTCACGATCTATACAAGACAGTGTGTTCGTTACGCCAGAGAAATCTGCGCGTATCTCATTAATTCCGTTGGCTCCAAAGAAATACCTGTGTCCTGCATATTTATCTATGGTTCTATTTGTCATTTCCCTAAGATAGAAGAGCGAATTGTACGGCACCCCGAAAGCCGCTGCTTCACACATTCTTGCGACTACGTGCAGATGATTCCTTATCCGCTCGAGCTCAATCTCTATTATCCTGCTCATTAGTGTGTTTTTATCAGCCCTAATTCCAGCGGCATCCTCTACTGCACTTAGAAATGCTATTGCATGCGCTGCTGAAAATGGTCCGTTTACTCTCTCTATTATTGGAAGCGCAGACTCTATTTTTTTATTAAGAACTTTTAGGTTGCGCATTTTGAAAGTGGGGTTAGAAGTCATATTCTTAATGGATTCTCCAGTGGTCGATATATTGAAGAGAACCGATTCGGTAAGGCCGCCCGCTGAAGGTCCGTATATGAAATTAAATTTAGTGTCGCCGTTTTCGTTTTCAGTCTCCGATAGAGCTTCTACATCTTTTACCAAAGTTTTTTCGTATAAAGTATACTCGCCAATGGTGCCTATTTTCCTTCCGATCGGTTTTCCATAAGAGTATATTTTCAAGCCATCACCAGGATTAAGACCACGCCTATCAACAATGATATGATAGCGGCAGAGAGCGGGATTATCTTGAGCATCCCTTCCTTTTCATGGATAGATTCATTTCCTTCACCAAACACAATCTTGCTTACGTTATAGTTGATGGATATGAAAGCAAGCATTACGAAGAACAGCACTATTCCGAGCTCTACATATAGGTGCATTGCGAAGAGCTGTGCGAATATAAGGAATTCTCCGACAAATACGCCAAATGGCGGTACGCCTGTCACAGCAAATGACGACAGAAGGAGCGCCGATGACGTCGTCTTCATGTTATTGAAGAGTCCGTTTATGCTAGACATTTCCTTGGTCTCGAATGTGTGGAGTATATTTCCAGAGGAATAGAAAGCACCGGCCTTTCCGAAGCTGTGCGCGAACAGAACAATTATCGCACCTATGAGCCCATAGCCACCTATCGCCACGCCGAGCAACGCCATTCCCATGTTCTCCATGCTCGAATACGCAAACATTCTTTTGTAGTTCTTTTGATATGACAAGAAGATGGATGCAAATACTATTGTGGCTATGGCAAAGATAATGAAGAGAGTGGTGGGCGGGTCTATCTGATATATCATGTAAAGCACGTAAAGTGCGGTCGGCAGAAGAACTCCAGAAAAGAGCGCGCTCACTGGTGCTGGTGCTTCGCTGTGCGCGTCGGGCAACCAAGTATGCATTGGGAATATTCCAATCTTTGTGCCTATCCCGACTAGTGCTATCGCCACCGCTACTAAAACCAATTCAGAGTTTCTGTTGCCCGTAGACAATATCTGTGAAACGGTAAGGGTATTGAAGTGGTAATAGATGAGTATGATCGATATAAAAGCAAACACCAAGCCTACAGACACTATTATGATGTACCTCCATGTAACTTCAAGCGAAACTGGCGTCTTATCCGTCATTATCAGCAATGCAGACGTTATTGTGGTCGCCTCTATGCCGACCCACATTAATCCATAATTGTTTATAACGAGCCCAAAGAGCATAGAAGCTACGAATAGATTGACCAATGCGTAATAATTGTTCAGTGCTTTGTTAGAAAGCCTGTGATTGAAGTAGCTATAGGAATAAATTGACGATAGCAAGTATACCGAAGATACCATCAGCACAAACACCCATGTTATGCTTGTGAGATAAAACGTTCCTGCAATTGGCAATTCCGTGTGCAGGTATATGGCAAGAGCCACAACAAGAGATGCCGACAGGATAGTTATCTTTGGCAATGACTTGAATAGGTATGCTACCTCTGCAATCAGAGGCAGAACAATGAGCAGATACACTAAAACATTTGCATCAATCATATTATCCCCTAAGCTCTTGTAACTCTACGTGCTCCAGCTTCTCCTTCGCCACAACAGACGCTATCAATACTAGCGTTATTACATCGAGAAATACGGTCACCTCAACTATAAACGGCACAGGAATAAGAAAAATACTCATCAGCACCATACTATTCTCTTCCTCAACATAACCTATTATCTGGGTCATCGTATTTTTCCTAGAAAGTATGATGTAGATGCCAAGAAACATCATCATGAAGGCGAATAGAAGTATGCTTGTTGTGCCTATCGTAACTGTGACTATTAGATTATAAAAAACGTAAAAGTAAACTATGAAACTGCCAACTATCGCCACCACTATTGCCATGAGTATCGTTGATGGTATTCCGTATGTCGATTCCCTAAAAAGCGAGCTATGTTTTTTCAGTTGTCTCTCAAGCAGGTAGGATACCAGGAATCCGCGTAATACAATTACGAGTATACCAAGAAGCACGAAGTCAATAGAACTAAGGTAATATGCCATGATAAAGCTTATCAAGCCGATTAATACGGATTGGACAACTATGCCCCTTATCATAGATCTTATGAATGGTTGTAGAAGTATGAAAAATGCACTTAGTAATGTGAACGCTGAGAGCATGTATACTATTTCCGCTATGAAAGTCATGTGGCCACCAAACTAAGTATAAGGAACAAGAGTGAGAGGGCAAACGCTATTGAGAGATAATCCTGTATCTTAAACAGGCGCATCTTGGCAAACGAGGTTTCGATTATCACAAGCGCGACTATCAATGCAAGCCATTTCACAAACATTATCGGTATGTCAATCAATGCGCCAAGAACACCAGTCTGCAGTCCCCACGGAATTAGGAAAACGTTGAGGAGCACTGCTCCCAAAAGATATTGTTTTATGTAAGAACCCCACTTGTTTATTGCAAGCAGTTTCCCGCTGTACTCATAAGATAGAGCATCATCAACCATACCCAATTCCATAAGCCCGGTACTTTCTACCGGCAATCTCCCACTTTCAAAAATGAAAAGCATCAGAAAGGCAGCGGCGGCAGAAATATGCGCAAGAGTCAGGTATGCACTTGGGTTAGCGACAAGGAAGGCGTTTGTTACATAAGGGTTTATTGTAGTGGTTATCAGGGCAACTGCAAAGAACACTAGTATAAGTGTGCCTTCCGCAAATATGCTGAACGATGCAACCCTCGCCGTACCCAGTGCGGTGAAATTGCTGCCAGAGTCCATTGCTGCGAGCATCTTTATGAAGCCTGCGAGTCCGAAGAGGAGCGCGCCTCCGAAGAAGTCAACTGTAGCAGTAAAGTATACGGGCTGTGGAAGCACTACTGGTATAACAAGAGATATTAGACAGTATATTGCAAATGCCACATACGGGGCGTATACAAATACGCTGCCAGCGCTTTTCGACACAAGCGACTGTTTGCGAAACAGCTTCATCAGATCGTAATAAGGTTGAAATATGCTTGGACCCCTTCTGGACTCTACAATAGCCTTTAGTCTGTTCGATATTCCTATAAAAAGCGGGGAAAGAAGTAGAACAGTAAATAACTGTATCAGTGTTTCCACCAATAATGTTACATCAATTGACACTTCTAACTCACCCTTTGCAAAATTAGAAGCTATCATTCACATTCAGTGAAGGTTAAAGGTGAGCTTCATCGCCTTTGATTAGATGGCAAAGTAAATATTTAAGCCTTTTCTTCTTTTGTGTATGTTTTGAAATTTTTCCCAGTATGAGGTATTATCCCACCAGCGACTACTGACACAATTGCAGCATAAGCATAAGAATAAAATGGATTGACAACGTAAAGCACACCCGTGATAACGTTTGCAAAGAATATGCCAAAGCTTCTAGATGCGGCAAGTGCTCCCATGCCTTTTCCTATGTTCTTTATGTCTTTTATGAGTGACGTACTTATGGCTTGAATTACACTTTCCAGAAACGAGATTCTTTTGTCTAGAGACACTATTTAAAAACGGGAGTAAAAACGCTGTTGTAATAGAATGAGGGTTGCATTATATCTAAGCCTAGCGGGCGGCGGGGAACTGGATATTAATACGTTTACATGCAAGTAGACATGTGATGCATTGCGCCCATATTGGATGACAAAGGATGTCCTCCTTGTTTCGTTCTCTGCGTTCTTTGCTGATGTTGGGTACCAGACTGCGATAGCGCTGTTTCCCATACTGCTGGTTATCATACTTGGGGCATCAGCATCATCGTTTGGGCTGGCGACTGCTGCAGCGTTCGGAGTTGGGTCCTTCTTCGGGTACCTGGGAGGCCTGATGAGCAGCAGGCTGAACGACAAGTATGTTGCGATACTCGGCAACGCCCTTATACCTTTGATATCGCTCATGGGGCTTACGCAGAGCCCCATGATCGCTGCTGTGCTGTTCTGCGGAGGCTGGTGGGCGCGCAACTTTAGGACGCCTTCAAGAAGGGTCATACTTGTTGAGGCAACAACCAACAGAGACAGGGGCAAGGTGTTCGGCTTCCTTCACCTGCTTGACATAGGAGGGGGCGCGCTTTCCATTGTAATGCTGCTTGTGCTTATACTGTATGGAATCGCTATAGACACCATACTTCTGCTTACTATTGCGCCACTTGTTTTGTCAACAGTGCTGCTCGTGTTCACAAAGGAGACAAAGAGGATGGAGGGATTTGTGAGCTCTGCAAAGAAAAAGGCGATGGAGCTTACAAAGAAAGTGAAGATCAAACGCAGCACATACAAGGGCATTCTAATAGCGACATCTATGTACGGCTTCAGCTCATATGCATTTGGGTTCCCGATACTTACGATTGCGCAGGTTTCCAACGTCACGTTTGCTATAGCTTCTTAT
This sequence comes from Microcaldota archaeon, assembly GCA_030037495.1. Classification (GTDB taxonomy): domain Archaea; phylum Micrarchaeota; class Micrarchaeia; order Micrarchaeales; family Micrarchaeaceae; genus JAJZYD01. The sequence goes on from JASHRG010000028.1 coordinate 6,540, forward strand.
GGTATATACCTTGGCGTGTCTGCGATAACGGGCTACTACATAGGCTCAAGGCTCTGGAACAAGATTAAGACGCTTTCCATGCTGGGCTACGTGCTTTCAGGGCTTGGCACAGCCGTGATAGGGCTCGGGTATCTTCTGGGCGTTGGAGTGGCTCCGCTGCTGCTTGGTGTTGCGATCACTGGTTTTGGCCTTGGAGTCATAGAAACGCTTGAACCAACACTCATATCTTTCCTCAAGGAGCTCAGAGATGTTGGCACAGGAATGGGTGCGCTTGCAGGCTCAAGAAGCTTTGGAATCTTCTCCGCAAACCTGATAATGGGCATATTATACGTGCTAAGCCCTGCTGCGTCATACCTCTATTCTTCTGTAGTTGCCATAATCGCAGGAATTATCGTGATAGTCTACAGCAGGGGGTTCAAAGGTTACTAAGCATCATGTGGGGTCCCAGAGCAGCATTGTCAGGTTTATCTGCTGCTGAGTGTACGCAGCCGGAAGGTTTGTTGTGTTTACCCTTGATCCGTACATTTCCAAGTCAGCGGTTGTGTTCACAGCCAGACATGATGAAAACAGGGTCGGTTCCGGATAGTTGGCAATGCTGTGCCATGTGCCTATGCCGTTTGCCGTGAGGTTTGCGTAGTATGCTGAGCGCAGTATAGAAAATGTTTGTGAAGCCGAGCCAGGCGCCTCTGCGAACTCCAGGCCGCCTATGCAGTAGAGCTTAGCTGATGAATCTGCGCAGCTAACTCCTATGGCGTTGACGGGGTAGCTGGTGGTGTTCATCCACTTGCCTATTCCTTGTTGGCTTATCTTGGCATAGTAAGCCCTGCCTGTAAAGTTGGGCACAAGGGCAATGCTTGAATTCACCAGGTAGTTTACAGAGCCGCCTATGCAGTAGAGGTACCCGAAACTGGCAAAGCAGCTTCCTGAAACAACATGCAACGGATATGGAGTGGTTGCCTCCCATTCCGAAATCCCGTTGGCTGTGACGGTTGCGTAATAACTGGAGTTCATGGCATACGGAGCGGTTCCCTCGTAACCGCCCACGCAGTATACGGTGCTGTTGTAGAGCGCGCATCCTGCACCGAATGTTTGTATAGGGTATCCGGTTGTCGCGTGCCAGGGCTGCATGCCTGCCAGGTTGCCTGTGTAATATGAGAGGTTTGACGCCATGTTGCCAAGGCTTGTGTCCATGGCATTGACAGGGACCACCCCGCCTGTGCAAAGCACAGACTGCCCCAGCCCTATGCAGCTCCCAGAAGTCATGTTTTCAGGGTAGTCTGAACAATTCCACTGAGAATTGCCAGATATGCTGGCTGCGCAAGATGCCGAGTATATGAGCGACGAGTTGAAACCGCCTACGCAGCCTATGCTTCCATTGCCGTATGCGCATGATGCGCTGCCAATGCTGTGCGGATATGGCACTGCTCTGTACCACGTTCCTGCTGCGTTTCCTGACAGGCTTGTGAAATACACAGAATTGGTCGCCCCGCCAGGCACTGGCGAGTGCCCGCCTATACAGTAGAGGTAGCTGTTTGCAGGCGCCTGTGCCTGCACAACTGTCAGTGTCTCGTATGCTAGCAGCAACACTAGCGCAACCGCCACTGCAAATAGGAAAACGTACGCGGAGTTGCTGCTCAGAACTGAAAAAAATCTATTTGAGGCACTGCCCATGGCCATACTTGTAATCCTGCCTATTTAGCGCTAACTGGATGGTTTGTTTTCCATCAGCAGCCAATTTATACCTCGCATACCAAGTATTGGCATGGTGACATTATGAAGAAGGCGGGTAAACAGGGAGGGAAAAAGGCAGTAGGGCTTTCGGGCGAGGAAATAGCCGCGATGAAGGAGCGCCTGAAAGAGATGAATGCCAGCAAGAATCCTGCTGACAGGGAACGCGCTGTTGCCGAGGCAATAGATGCCATGCCAGGACCTGACCGCATAATCGGCAGGCGGCTCCATGCAATCATCAAAGCCAGCGCGCCAAACCTGTCCCCAAGGCTTTGGTACGGCATGCCTGCATATTCAAAAGGAGAGGACATTATCTGCTTTTTCCAACCCGCATCAAAGTTCAAAGTTAGGTATGTGACCCTTGGTTTCAGCGACAATGCGAACCTTGATGATGGTGATGTGTGGCCTGTCACATACGCGGTGAACAAGCTGACCACTGCTGTAGAGGCTAAGATCGCCGCGCTTGTGAAGAAAGCAGTGAGCTGAATGGTTCAGGCTCCGCCTATCTTGAACATCTTTGTGCCGCAGTGGGGGCATATTCCCTGATTCGCCATTTTTCCATTCTTCATCTTTACTGGCTTTGCGTCCTTCATCTCCCTTTTTGCCTTGCATTTCATACAATATGCTTCCATGATATCGCCAAGATATATATTACAGTGCACTTTAAAAAGGCATCATCTTGGTACGGTTGGGGAAAGCGTATTAAATCCATGCCTTTGAAATAGATTTGCAAGTGCATGCGGTGGACACGAAGCTGAGCGATGAGGAGAGGACTATACTGGAGGTTACCGGGCAGGCCCCGATAAAAAGGACAAAGCCTAGCGAGACCCTCTATGGCGGAAAGATGCATATCATAGAATTCGTGGCGCTTGCCATCCTGGGCCTTGTGCTACCGACATACGCAGCTGCATATCTCACAAGCATAATGATGGCTTCGCTTGTGCAGCTCATAAGCTACATCTTATTGGCATCTTTTGTGTTCAGCCTCTTCATGGTTAGGAAGGCCACTTCCGTGTCCGTGTTCACATATATATTTGCGTTCACTGCGCCGGGGTTCATAGACTTCTTCGTTAACCTCTTTGTGCAGAACTTCCTATATGACCTATTGTTTGGCCTGTTTGGGGTCTTCGCCGCTTACTTCATACTTGAAAGGAATGGGATTTTCTGATGCGCCATGGAAGAACGCGAGGTAGGCAAAACCTTTTAATTGCTGTCAAACCTTCTAAATCATGAACACCTTGAAAATGGCAGCCGTATCGCTCGCCACCGGGTTTGTGGCTACGCTATACACTGGATTGGTAAACACTACGCCTGGAGGCCTTGTGGGCGCGGTCTGGTATGGATGGCCTGAAAGCTGGCTGAAGTACCTTGTGATAGCGCCCCAGTACAGCCCGTGGAAGGTAACCCACACAAACCTGGCAATAGACGTCATAGTGTGGGCGGTGATAGCGTTTATCATCTGGGCCATAATAGCGATGGGAGCGAAGAGGCGCTAGTCATGCGCTTTTGAATATATCTCCGAAGGACCTTACGAAGTAGGTTATCGCCTGGCTTACCGCTTTTTCCCCAGCCGGGGTTATTGAATAGGTTATCGTCTTGCCGCTTTTCCTGCCCTTTATGAGCTTCCTGCTGCTCATCTCCTTGAGCGCAGGGTAGATCGTGCCTGCCTTAGGCTTCTCCCCTCTTCTTTTCCTTATCTCCTCTGCAATCTGCTCGCCGTGCATTGGCTTTTTTGAGACAAGCCAGAGTATCTGGAAGGAGAGCATGCCCCTCATGTCACAGCCGTATTCCCTAACCATATTTCCACTCTGCTATATATAGGACATGCTATATATTTAAATACCTGCTCCTTTACTATGTATATGACGTCCTATATTGACGTGGTGAGAAAATGTGCAACGCATATGGAATGAGGGAGTTTCTGACGAAGGAGGAGAAGCTGGAGATACTCAAGGAGTACAAGGAGAACCTTGAGAAGGAAACAGAGGGTGTTGAGGAGCGCATAAAGGAGCTCCAGAAGCACAACTAATTTGGTTTTTTCTTTTCTTTTTCTTTTTATGGTGTATGGTCATGGCCTGGAATCGACTTGCCAGCGAAGAATCCTTAGAGAAGACGATCAAAGCACTTAACGAAAACGGCATATCGGCATTTGTTGTAAACACTGGCGCAGAGGCAAAGGCAAAAGCGCTGAGCATCATTCCTGAGGGCGCAGAGGTGCTTACAGTAACGTCTACAACAGCAAACACTATAGGACTTGCGCAGGAGCTTAATGAGTCGGGAAACTACGTCTCTATAAGGGACAAATTTGCGCACATGGACAGGAATACGCAAAAAAAGGAGATGAGGGCGCTGGGTTCTGCGCCTGACTGGGTAGTGGGAAGTGCACACGCGGTAACAGAGGATGGAAAAGTGATTATAGTTTCGCAATCCGGAAGCCAGTTGCCTGCAGACGTATACGGGGCGGAGCACGTTCTATGGATCGTGGGGACGCATAAGATAGTCAAGAACGTAGACGAAGGGTTCAAGAGAATTTATGAGTACGTGTTTGCTCTTGAGGATGAGCGCGCAAAGAAGGCGTATAACGGACACGGCACTTCAGTGAATAAGATGCTCATAATCAACAAAGAGTCTGTAGCAAACAGGATAACAATAATCTTCGTAAAAGAGGTTCTTGGTTTCTAGTTGCTGTTTTTGTATACGCTCTTTATCCATAACTGCTTGAAGTATGGAATTGTAAGCGTTGATAGAGTGAATCCCACAGCTGGAACAACTGCGCTAAGCCACGCGTTTGGTATGTTTATCGCATTTAGATAAATGCCAACCGCAAGATAAGTGAATATAACCAGCAATGCCCTTCGTGTAATGCTGGTTTCCCAGGCCTTGTCTGCTTCTACCCTTTTGTTTCTTTCTTCTATCTTAGCGACTCTGGATGCAAGGCTTGCCATGAATACACAAACAAATTCAAAGCTTTAATATCTTGTTAGCTCAAGATAGAAGGGGGCTCGTAGCTCAGGTTGGCTAGAGCGGCTGGCTTTTAACCAGTAGGTCAGGGGTTCAAATCCCCTCGAGCCCGTGCTTACGCCATGCTGGCGTGACCCACAGCGTCTTGAACAATCTTGAGCGATTGCATGAACCTGACCCTTGCCCTGCCCATTATCCCAATTACTGCGGAGTAGCCTCCAAGCATCAGAGAAACCGCTACGGCATCATTGACTATGGTTGACCTTTCAGTTGCCATTGACGCCAAGGACCAAACAATGGCCGCAAGTCCTGCCAGGACAGCAACCTTTGCGGGGGCTGAGAACCTGATCCGCTGGTCGTAAGTATCAACGAAGTCGTATATCGCCTTTCTTTCCCTTTCACCCAGCCTTTCCTGTTCAGTGCGCAGACCCATCAATGCGCGGCGCTGCTCCCTAGTGTTTTGGTAGCTTCGCCTCAGCAGCGAGTCCTGCTTGCCTATCACCAGAATCCTTTCCGTGCGTATAGGGGCCAGCTGGCTTTGCAGCTCTGGCAACCTTGCCTGCAGTAATGTATCCTGTGCTGCCCTGCCCAAGCGCATAAACTCAGTTGCAATATCGGAGCTTTTAGGTATTTATGCGTTGCCATGGTGCTTTGCCTGATTTCGCAAAGCCTTTTATATGTGAAGATTTAGATATCTGCATACGGAGAAGGAAGGCAGTAAAGCTCTAATTCTCGTAGAAAAGAAAAAGAAAGTGAATTGAATGGACGAAATGGAAGAAGGAGAAGGAAGCATGAACATGGGATCCCAAGACGAAGGAATGGGAGAAAGAAGGGGCCGAAGGGAAGGCGGCAGAGGAGGCCCAAGAGGCGATAGAGGAGACCGAGGCGGAATGGGCATAAAGCCAAATTACTTCTTGCCAAAGCCTGTTAAGGCTGGCGACGAGGTAGAGGTCAAGGTCGAGGCTGTGGCATCTAAGGGCGACGGCATAGCGAAGAAGGACGGCTTCGTTATCTTCATAAAGGGCGCAAAGGAGGGCGAGACCGTGAAGGTAAGAATAGTAGAAGTTAAGCCAAGGTTCGCAATAGGAGAGATAATCGCTTAATCCTAGCTATTTTATATTTTCTTTTTTATTCTCTAATAAGTTAGTGTGAGCTGTAATGTTTGACGCCTCGAAGATAGAGCCAAAGTGGATCAGATACTGGAGTGAGAAGAGGATATTCCTTTTTGACAGGAAGGACGAGAAGAAAACTGTTTTTGTAATGGACATGCCGCCTCCAAACACCACTGGTGGGCTTCACCTTGGGCACGTGTTCTGGACATGCTACGGAGACTCAATTGCAAGGTACAAGAAAATGAAAGGCTACAACGTGCTTTATCCGATTGGATGGGACGAGCATGGATTCCCGACAGAGATAGAGACTGAGAAGAAATTCGGAAGGAAGCTCTCAAGAGAAGAATTCTACAAGAAGTGCGTTGAGGTGTCTGAGCAGAGCATGAAGTCAATGAGGGAATGGATGCTAAAGCTGGGTGCCAGCTTTGACGAAACCACTGAGTACAGGACAACTGACAAAGATTACATAAGGAAGGTGCAGCTGTCGATACTGATGATGTATGAGAAGGGCATGGTGTATAGGGGCGACCATCCCATAGAGTGGTGCACCAGGTGCGGTAGCGGAATCTCAAGGGAGCAGACCATTGAAAAAGAGGAGGAAACCTTCCTGAATCACATTGAATTCAAGGTTGCTGGCGAGGGCAAGAAGGGGAAGAAAGACTCAATAACTGTAGCTACGACCAGGCCTGAGATGCTGCATGCTGCTGTTGCCCTGGCAGTGAACCCAGATGACAAGAGGTATTCAAAGCTTATAGGCAGCAATGCGGAGACCCCGATTTACAGGAAGCTTGTGCCTATAATAGGGGATGCGCTAGTAGACAAGGACTTCGGAACCGGAGCAGAGATGGTATGCACATTCGGAGATAAAGAGGACATAAACATGTACTATAGGCACAAGCTAGGGCTTGTGCAGGCGATTGACACAAGCGGCGCTTTGATAAACGCGCCTGGCTTTGACGGGCTTTCTGTTCAGAAGGGCAGGACAGCTGTCCTTGCTGAATTGAAGAAGGAGGAAGCGCTGAAGAAGCAGGAAAAGCTGAAGCACACCGTAAAGGTGCACGACAGGTGCGGAACTGCAATAGAGCTCATATCAACCACTCAGTGGTTCATAAAGACAAAGGAGTATGCCCAAGAGATAAGGAGGACAGGTCATGAGATAGCGTGGATACCTGAGACAATGCGCCAGCGCCTTGACGACTGGGTTGAGTTCATAGAGTGGGACTGGGCTATTACAAGGAACAGGGTGTTTGGGACCCCTATGCCATTCTGGTACTGCGAGAAGTGCAATTACATAATGCAGCCAAAGATGGAGGATCTTCCTCTTGACCCGAACATGAAGAAACCATACAGGAGTTCTTGCCCAAAGTGCAACGGGACCATTGTTGGCACAAAGGAAACACTTGACGGCTGGGTTGACACATCAATAACCCCAATGGTAATTGCTGGGTGGCCTGACGACAAAAAGATGTTTGGGAGGGTGTTCCCGAGCGCGCTTAGGTTGCAGGGGGTTGATATAATAAGGACATGGGCGTTCTACACCATATTCAGGACATGGGCACTTACAGGGAACAAGCCATGGGAGAGCATACTTGCTCATGGGATGATACTTGGAGAAGACAAAAGGGAGATGCACAAGAGCCTTGGCAATGGGGTGTACCCTGAAGACATCATGCCAAAATATTCTGCGGACGCTATAAGGCTATGGGTAGCGCTTTCTGGAGGCATAGGCAAGGACAAGCCATTCTCATACAATGAAATGGACTATGCGAGGGGGTTCACCACAAAGCTGTACAACACAGCAAACTTCGTAAGCATGGCGATGAAGAACGGGACACAAAAGGCAAAGACGCAGCCAAAGCCAAACAGCCTTAACGTGTTTGATGTATGGATACTGAACAGGCTTAACGAAGTAGTTGACACAGTAACAAAGGGATATGATGGATTGCTGCTCCATGAGGCAATGAGCGCTGCAATAGCATTTTATTGGCATGAATTTGCCGATTTCTACATTGAGAACGTAAAGCACAGGGTTTACTCAAATGAGAAGAAGATGGAAGACAGCAAGAATGCTGCGCTCTATACCCTGAAATACGTGCTGGAAACATCGCTTCAGATGTTTGCCCCTGTTATTCCCTTTGTCTGCGAGGAGATAAATGCGATGTTCAACAAGGGGAGCATATTCGAGCAGCGGTTCCCTGAATACAGGAAGCTTGCAGGGCCCAGCGACTACACGATATATGGAATGATACAGAAGAGCGGTGTCATAATTGACTATACAGCAGTGGGAGCGCTGCTCAACGACGTGATAGGCATTGTCAGGAAGGAGAAATCCTCGAAGAAGCTGGCCCTAAACAAGGAGATATCCTCTATAAATATAAATGTTCCTGAAGAATACTATAGCGCTGTGCTCGACTCTGCGGATGAGCTAAAAAGCATCTGCAAGGCGCAAAGCATAAAGGTCAGCAAAAACAAGGACTTCTCTGTCTCTGTAAAGATTTGACCTTAAACTAGGCTGTGCTGATATGGCAAGAATACAAGGAAGAGGTCACGGTAAATCCAAGTCAAGGAAACCTGTAGTGGAACTGGGAAAGATACCACATGATGCTACAATAACAAAGGAGCAGATAGTGGAGCTGATAGAAAGCTATGCAAGGCAGGGGATGGGCCCTGCTCAGATAGGGGAGAGGCTCAAGAGGGAGCACAAGATTCCCTACATAAGGCAGTATACTGGTAAGAGGCTTGGCCACATACTGAAAGAGAAGAAGCTTTCAGGGGCAATACCCTCTGATTTAATGGACCTTATGAAGACTGCTGTTGCCATGCACAGACATCTGGAAAAGAACAGGCAGGACAAGCACAATGCATTGAGATTGAGAAGGACAGAATCAAAGATATGGAGGCTGACTAGGTATTACGTTCGTGAGGGAAAACTTCCAGAGAACTGGAAGTATGATCCAAAGCAGGCAGAGCTTCTGATAAAGGGAGGCGCCTGATGGTGTAATCCATGGCAGTAACAAGGGGAATTGACAAGTGGAAGCTCAAGAAATGGTTCAACGTTGTTGCGCCAAAGCAGTTCAATGACGCAGCGGTGGGGGAGATGCCTGCAAACGACGAGAAGGCAGCAGTTGGCAGGAACATAGTCGTGAGCCTTGACGCTATCACGCACAACCCATCCCATGCATACACAAACGTTACTCTAAAGGTAACTGGAGTAAATGGGGCAGCTGCACAGACAAGATTGGTAAAGATAGAGCTGCTCCAGAGCTACATAAGGTCATTGGTGAGGAGGTATAGGAGCGTCTCATCTGCAATAGTGCCTGTTGTGACAAAAGATGGAGCCTCTGCAGTTGTAAAGCTAATGGCAGTAACAAGGAGCAGGGTGAACCACACCAAGATAATAGGAGTAAGGAAGGAGATGGTTGATTACACAAGGGAGTACTTCAGGGAGAACCAGCTTGACCAGATAATAGGCGCTATAATAGAGGGCAAGTTCCAGGGAGAGCTCACTGCAAAGCTTGACCACATAACAAACCTCAACAAGGTTGAGGTAAAGAAGCTGGAAATGAAGTGAATCAAAGGATAAACGGCTTTATCTTGTCCCTCCAGTTCTCAGGATATGTCTTTACAAGATAGTCGGCGCAGTACCCGCAGATGCTGCAGCCGTAGACATCTATCGTGTCATGCCTTGGAACCCTGTACAGGCAGAGCGCGCACCTCGCCTCTCCAAAGAGCAGTTTCTTTATTTTATTCATTAGTTGCATTGCGCATTACCCGATTGTCACCCGGCCATACTCCCTTCCAAGGTTTGATGCTATGTAGCTGGTCACACTCCTGGGCTCACGCCCTGGGAAGAATCTGACTTTTAGGAGGAAACCCTTGTTATGAGCCTCAAGGAACATCTCCTGCACAAACCTAAGTGATACTATCCTCTCTGCAAGTTCGTCCATTGATGCGCCTTCTTCAGGATTGACAAGATAGAGCCTGTGCAGCCTCAT
>JASHRG010000029.1 GCA_030037495.1 Microcaldota archaeon
TTTTAACATTGTAATAATGGTCTACGGTAATCTCCCCTGGTCCATCGCCATCGTCCGCTGGGCTAAATGTTCTTTTTGTAAACTTCGCAAGTGTCTTTAGGTATATTGCACGAACCTTCCGACCACAATATTTACAAGTCGTTTCCATTATATTCAATTAAATAAAACAGCATAAACTTAAAATACCTCCAAGCCCACGCCACCCCTACGCCGCACCAAAACCCTCTTAGAACCGACTCCACACCTCCTCCCTTCCCAGTGGAGACAGCGTAGTACCCTGTCGAGGGAGAAAAGGGACTCCACAGGGGTTGGGGGAGTATATAGAGTGTGGATATTCAAGACTTCCAATCAACAAAGAACAATGCTGCATTAAAATGCCTTTCCAGGCAAAGCAATAATGGCGATACCATGACCAAGGACAAGAAAATGAAACTGTATCTGGAGTTCGAAGTGAAGGCGCATTCCCCGCTAAGGGACTGGCTTAAGTACTTCAAGAAAGGGATGCGGGCGAACCTGTACATAGGGGACGTGTCCACCAAACCAATACCTTTCAAGGTAGGTTGATAACCTCTCCCCCAGCGCCCTCCTGGCGCCTCCCTCCCCTCCCCAGGCCCCGGAGTGGGTTAATTTAATCCTAATACCTTCTCTAACGTTGGATTAGAAAAGTAAGCTCTTACGTTATAACCGCTCGAGCTTAGCTCTACCATCTCCATCTTCTCCCTGGTTATAAGCTTGAAGCCCGGCTTGGCTAGGCTCTCAGCTTTGAAAGCTTTGTAATCACTTACTGTGAAGTCGGCGTCACCTCTCTCTGGCCTGGTTGAGTCTGGGACCCTTATCTTAAGCACTCTTAGCTTCCCGGCTATGGTTTCGATAGGTGTTATCTGGAATACCGGGCCTGTCTGCGTGTTATCTACTACCTTGCCCATCTTACCAGCAGCTTTGACAAGATCGTCGTATTCCTCTTGGCTATGGCAGAATACGCAAGCATAGTTCACAGGTGCGTTATGCTCTTTAGTGTGCTTGTCTTTGAGAGCTTTGGCTTGAGATACTATGAACTTTACTAGGGATTCTAGCTCTTCCATGCTCCCCCTTCTCTAAGAAAGGATTTAAGGCTTCTTAGCCTAAGAAGAATTCCTTAACGTTATCTCCATCACAGCCTCGTATCTAAGCATCTGATGCGGAGGTATGCTCTTCACTCCCTCTTGTTGTGAGAGATCTGCTGTAACATTTGGCGCCCTGCTCAACGACATTGCGGATATCGGCTCCAGTGCTACATAGCTCCCTTCCATGTTCCAAAACTGCGCCTTTCCAAACGTATGCGGCATCCTCAGGGCAAATAACGGTGTTTCATATGTTATCGTGTCTGAGTTCTGGGCCACTATGACATTGCCCTCTGCACGCTGAACAGACGACACTGAAATAGAATCCGAGATTGTGCTAGGGGTTATTCTTCCTGCGTCTATTGGTATCACAAATGCCGGGTGCCACCCTACAAGGAATGGCAACGGCTTTTCTGAGAGATTTTCCAGCTCTATTGCGACCTTGACCTTTCCTTCATCATCTATTGATATGGTCTTTACTATCCTAAACGATCTTGGGAATTCTGATATTTCGCCCTTGGCGTTCTTGACTTTTTGCCCGGCTTCGTACTCCTGTACTAATCTAAGTGAAGAGTTAGCAGGGTCAAAGCTCGCTTTCCATGGAAGTAATCTTGAAAGCCCGTGCTGGCTCATGCTAAAAGATTCCCCATCAATCACAATTGTATTCTCTGGTCCTGGCGCCTTGCCCACTATAGGGAACATTATTATCTCGCTGTTTTGCCAGCCATTCTTTGGCCTCAGTGTTTCTGGAGCACCTCCCGACCAAAAGACATCAATCCTGCCTCTCGGTCCCTCTCTTAGCAATCTAAAAAGCTGTCCATTTTCTAGATTAACATGAACTGTGGTGCCCGCTCTCTCGATGGTTATCGTAGCATGTTTACTCATATTATCACATATATTATGTAACTTAGGAAATACTTACGCTTTCTTCTTATATTTACAGATTTCTAGCCAGTATGACAAGAGTGCAGGTAGCCCCCAGGGCGCCCTCCTGGCGCCTCTCCTCTCCTTCTCTCCTCTCCCGTCCGCCTCGGGACCACGGAGGGCTTAAACGCTCTTCTGATAAAACGCTGTGCGTTGCTCATCCTCTGGTTCTATGTGAACAAGTGTGAATTTTAAATCATCATACACTTTCATGAGCTTTGGTTCGTCTGCATTAGTATCTAGTCTAACCGTATGTATTCCCATTGCTTTAGCTTGCTTAGCTGCGAAATCTATGAGCACCTTAGGAAGCCCTTTTCCTCGAAACTCTGGAGCTACGCAAAGCCAATGCACATATAAGGCAGATACATGATTACCTCTATCAACACTTGCCCAGCTCTGGTTACGTTCATTATCTTGAAGTATTGCTGCAGCAGCAGGTTTTCCATTTACTAGAACAACATAGAACTCAGAAGCTTCTGCATGCTGTAACATATGTCTGCGATCCATATGTGCTGGGTTCCAATGCTTTCCCGGTTTGCCTATCTCAACCAGCCACTTTGCAGCCCTTCGCATTACTTCCAATGCCCTATCAGTATCCTGGACTACTTTACATGTCGTTTTTGACACCATAATCTCACTAAAATGACTTCTGGCGCATATTTAACCCTTAATACTGGCTCTCGGGATCCTTGCGTTGCATCGCGCTCATCGCATATTTTTTCCTGGGCCAGTCAATGCCCACAAGTTTTAGCTCCCTGGCTGTGAACTCGCCTGATTGATCTTGCGATGCAAATGTGCTGTTAGGATGCACCCTGATTATTATGTTAATTTTCAAAGTTATCAGCTTGGTTCCATTCACGCCGCTGTATCCATAATCAAGCGCAAACCTGTCTTCAGTGATTCCCTCCAGAGATCTTCGTTCCTGGCCAAACGTGTCCCAGCAGTAAAGCTCGGGAACCCTGAACATGGCCCCATCCCATATCCCTAGAACCACTGGACTGATGCTTGGAACCTGTGCAGATATGCGGTCGCGCACCCTCTGCGCCAAATCGTTGAGCTCTGCAACGCTTTTTACAGTTACTGTTGGCACAATTTCAAATAAGTACTTTAGATCTGGCATAATCCCGTCATGGTTAGTGAAGACCTCTCGCCTTACAACTTGTGCACCCTCAATGCCCTGCAATACTCTCTCTATTGCTGCGAGCTTTTGACCCTGCGCAACCTCGCCAGTGGGCAACGCCTGAGAGCGCCCTGATGAAGAACCAGCTGCCAATCTATGCATAATACCACGAAATAGTTGCTGTTTTTTCTGATATTTATATATAGCGTAGTGGGCCTGAAGGGAATCGGACCCCTGGTCTTTCCCGTGTGAAGGGAACGTCTTACCACTCGACTACAGGCCCTCCTTAAGCATTTATACAGCAGCATTAATTAATCTAATTGCTTATTGTTAACAGTGGTCTGCTTGACAAAGTTCTATACAGGGAGCGGGGACGGTGGCTCAACCGGCACTATGGGCAGGGGCAGGGTTGGCAAGGACAGCTGCATTGTACAGGCGGTGGGCGACATAGACGAGTTGAACAGCGTTATTGGAATCGCTATTGCAAATACCCCTGACGAGCGCATCAACAGACTATTGAAAGTTATACAGGACAAGCTCTTCATCGTTGGGGCAGAGGTATCTGCCTCTGTTGAGGGAGGCACCAGACTCAGGGCATCGATAACAGATACTACGGTAAAGGACCTTGAGAAGGAGATAGACGAAATAGGTTCAACGCTTCCAGAGCTCAAGAAATTCGTGCTTCCTGGGGGAAGCCTTTCCAGCTCTTATCTCCATCTTGCAAGGTCTACGGCAAGGAGGGCGGAGCGGAGCGCAGTTGCACTCTCAAAGGAAACAAAGATCAATGAGAATATTCTTAAATATCTTAACAGGTTATCTTCATTCTTCTTTGCAGCTGCGCTCTACATCAACATGAAGGAGGGCATAGAGGAGTACAACCCAAGCTACAGGTGAATTCATGAAATCGCTTGAAGGAAAGAATGTTTTTGTAACAGGAGGCGCTGGCTTCATAGGCAGCAACCTTGTTGAGGCTCTTGTCGAGAAAGGCGCGCATGTCACTGTTTACGACAATCTGAGCAGCGGGAAGATTGAGTTCATAGACAAATTCAGGAAAAGGAAGGACTTCGCGTTTGTAAAGGCAGACCTTCTTGACGTGGAGAAGCTCAACGCTGCAATGCACGGCAAGGGCATAGACCTTGTAATGCACCTTGCGGCTAACCCAGACATTTCCCTTGGTACAAAGGTCACTGACCTTGACTTCAAGCAGGGAGCAGTTGCCACCTACAATGTTCTTGAAGCTGCGAGGAAGAGCGATGTCAAGGAGTTTGCCTTCTCATCAAGCAGCGCAGTGTATGGAATCGCAACAGTGAAGCCTACCCCTGAAAATTATGGCCCTCTTGCGCCCATATCGCTATATGGAGCCTCAAAGCTTGCAAGCGAGGGATACGTGACAGCGTTCTCGCACTTGTTTGGAATCAGCTACTGCATATACAGGTTTGCCAATGTTGTTGGCAAGAATTCCACGCATGGAGTAATCTTTGACTTTGTCAGGAAGCTTAGTGCAAATCCCAAGGAATTGCTTGTCCTTGGTGACGGGAACCAGAGAAAGGCTTACATAGAGGTCGGGGACTGCGCAGACGCAATGCTTTCAATATATGAAAGGTCAAATGAAAGGGAGAACCTGTTCAACCTTACCACAAGGGACCAGATGCAGGTCAGCGACATAGCAAACGAGGTTGTGAATAGGTTTGCCAAGAACGCAAAGATAAAATACACAGGAACCAAGCAGGGATGGCCCGGCGATGTCCCTGACACGTTCCTTGATGGAAAGAAGATGGAAAGCATGGGAGTGAAGCTCAAGTTCAAGACATCTAGAGACGCTGTGATGAACCTGATTGACATAGTTGCCAAAACCAGGAAATAGCTATATGTTGAAGTACTCCTTGAACTTGTCTGTTGTTGCAAGCTTTCTTGACCTTCCAGATTTTGTGCCTGTTACAAAGTCCTTTTCCATGAGCTCATGTATGTATTCATAGGATGTGGACCCGAAGCTGTTCACGACAGAGCTCTGTATTATTGGCTCATTCTTGCTTATGTAAGCAAGTATTCTCAGGCCTCCCTTTGATATCTCAGGTGCGCCTGCAAGCTCGTTGACCCTGTTGGCGTATGGCTCCTTCACACCCATTATGTACTTGTCGCCTATCTTGAATATTCCAAGGGAGCCTCCCCTCTTCTCATAGTCCTTCATCAGTTCCTCTACCATCATGGAAACTGCGCCCACCGATGCTATCCCTATAACTTTTGCTAGCTCCTCGCTGCCCATTGCCTTACTTGTTACGAACAGCGCGGCTTCTATTAGCCTCTTGTACTCCTGGTTTGTCTGCTGGTCCGGCATTCTTCCCATCGTTTAATTTTATGAATATCTCATCAAAGAATTTCTCCTGCATTATTATTACCCTTTGCTTGTGTGCCAGGAAGAGAAGCGGGACAAACAACCCTGTAAGGATGCTGTCCTGGTGTGAGAACTTGTTTGCCAGATAGGCAAATGTTGTGAGGCCGGTCCCGTCAGCGTTCTCGACTATCACGCTGAACGTCCTCTCTATCTTCTCGTCTATGTCCTCCTTGTCAACATAGAAAGACACAGGAGTCTCGCTTGCCTGGACAAGCAGCTCCCTCTTCTCCTTTATCTTTATTACCTCGTCAAGAGCTGCCATGAGTTCCATGAGCGTGACTCTCTTGTTCGGCTGCAGCCTCAGCCTTGGGACCAGTTCGGGCACCTCTGGCCTTATCCTTTCCATCGCAGCGGTTTCTACTGCGTCATCATGCGGCTCCTCGATTTCAAAGACCCTGAAGCTCTCGCTCTTCATTCTCAGGAGCACAGATGCAGCGAGTATTATGTTGGCTGGCACGCGGAGGTCAAGAACCTTCATCTTCTTTACAACAGAGACATAGCCATCCACAACCTTTATCAAATCAATGTTCCATGGGTCGAGCTTGTTTGTGTTAACAAGGTCGATAAGGAGCTCCTTCCATGTTGCGATCTTTACAAAACCCTCGAAATCCTTCTCTAGGTTTACCTGCTCTTGACTAGTCGCAGTAAGCATAACTTCTTCTGTAGTCGTCGCCATAGATTTACCTTTCGGCACATCTATTGAAGGTCTATTTATAAAGAAAACGAAGGTATTTATTCCTTGTCAAGTGCTTTGGTAAGGGGAAGTGCGATTACTCCTCTTCAATGCCGCGCGAGGCGCGGTCATGCCTGGTCCTCATGTTTTCCAGTTCCAGGAGCATTCTCCTAAAACGTTTGCTGGCTACTGCCATCTGTGCCCTACAGAGCTCAATTTTTGCGGCTCTTAGAAGCCCTGCAACCTCCTTGTTCGCAGCCCTGGCTTCCCCTGGAGCGGCAACTGATATCTCGCCTCCTACAAGGTCACGCGCATCCCTAATGTGCCCTGCAGCCGATATCAGCGGTGCAATTGCGCTTGCGCCCAGCTGGCTGCTCATTCTGTTCAGGGCAACGACGCTTGGATGCGTAACTGTTCTTTGTCTTTCCCCACTGGACACCCGATCACAGTATCGCTCAGATTGACATGATATTTATAGCTTTACTATTCTGTAGTCAAGCACGACCTCTATCTCTTTTGGGGAGTAGTTCCTTGCGACCCTTTTGAACAGTACCCTTGCTGTATACCTATTCGCTTTTGAATGCGCCATGAGCGCCTTTGCCACATCGCCAAATGCGCTTGATGTTGGCCCAAATGCATAAAGGTGCACGATTCCTTTTTTCTTTGAAGCAAGAAGTATCTCATCAAGAAAGTCCAGGCTCTTGCTCGGCATGGGTGCTATTATCCGGTCGGCAAAGCCCTTGTACTTCTTTGCTACCTTTTTAACATCGCCATGCTCGACTATGATGTTTTGGACTTTGTTCAGCACCATGTTCTCTTTCATTGCCCTGCACGCATATGAATTGAGCTCTATCGCAACCACTTCTGCCTTCTTGTGTGCCTTTGCTATCTGTATGGCATAGGGGCCAATGCCCGCAAACATCACGATTACCTTCTCCCCGTCTTTTACAAGCGAGCTAATCCTTGACCTTTCAAATGAGAGCCTGTTTGAGAAGAATGTTTTCCTTACGTCGAACCTGAACCTGCAGTTGTTCTCCTTGTAGTCTGCAATGAAGTTCCTTTCCCCGAGCACGTGTCTAAATGACCTTGTCCTGTACTTTCCCTTTACGGCGCCAGCCTTCGCAAGTATCGTCTTCACCATCTTGTGCCTTGCCAGTATCTCCCTTGCGAACCTGAGCTCCTCTTTCCTTGTTCCGTTGAAATCTATTATCGCTATGCTGCCAAGAATGTCATAGCTCCTCCTTACCCCAAGCTTTTTATTTGTTGAGTTGCTAATATCTAGTGATTTAGACACATAGCTTTTGCTTTGCATCTTGCTTTTCATAAGCAGAATTGTTTAATGAAACTTTAAATAAGTGTTATAGT